>CANHCM010000040.1 GCA_947459155.1 Bacteroidota bacterium
AGGACTGCTGAGGCAACGGTTTTTCCGGCATCGGTGTGGATGCCACATACAAAATATCGTGGGTGCATAAGGCAATTACAGCTGCAAAGAACGGAGGAAATTGGGAGATTTTCAGGCTTATGGTTTACTGTTGTGTTCAACAGAAAAACCAATCTTTTCAAGCTTTACTATTAACGTTATGTTTTGGAATTGAGGGCTGTTCGGAGTTTCAGTTTGGGTCAAACCTTCATTTCGGAGTTGTTGGCGCATGAGGTTTGGATTACATTGCAGCCTAATTCCATTGACCGTTAATGCAGGAAAAGGCCGCGTTATTGTTTGTTATTCTAAACACCATTGTGATTCTCTTTCAGCTTGCCTTAGCCTTTGGTGCACCTTGGGGAGCTGCTTCAATGGGTGGAAAATTTCACGGGAAATATCCTTTAAAAATGCGTGTGGTTGCAGTTTTGAATGCCATCATTTTGGGCTTTATTTCTACCATTGTTTTGGCACAAGGAGGCTTAGCTTTTCGGGCATTGAAGCCCTTTTCAGATTATGCCATCTGGGTTTGTGTAGCGTTTTTTGCTTTAGGTACTGTTATGAATACCATAACGCCATCTAAGATTGAACGAATCTGGGCGCCCGTAGCCTTGCTTCAGTGCATTTGTTGCGCGATTTTGGCTTTGATTGAGTGAATTGTTCGTGTCGTCTTTTGGGCATTACTTTTCGGTTTTTCAAATTGCGCTTTCCAACAGAAGGCTTCAACTCCTCCAGCGTGCATCTATTTTTAAAGAATTCAAGTAGGCTATTGTGTATAGCAAAGATTAGTGAGGTCTTGGCTGATTGGGTTGAGCAAAAATTACTTAATTACACCTGTTTTTAGTACACTTTGGATTGGATAAACGGGTATTTGAGTACATCGAGCAGCAGCCGGAGCTTCAACAGAACGCTTTGAAATTACTTCGTGAATTGGTTTTTCAGCTGGCTCCCGAAGCAGAGGAAGGCTTTTCATACGGAATGCCGGCATACCGTCTTGCCGGGAAGCCTCTGGTTTATTTTGCAGCGTATTCGAAACACATTGGTTTATACGCTTTGCCTTCTGCGCATTCCGCTTTTGCTGATGAGTTGAAAGGGTATAAACAAGGCAAAGGTTCTGTTCAATTTCCGATAGACAAAGCACTTCCGACTAAGCTTATTGCCCGAATGATTGAATTTCGAATCAACGAAAACAAGAGTCATCCTGCGAAGCAGAAAAAGCAGCCTTAACATTGATCTTGAATTAATCCACAGGCAAATTTTTACTTTTGATGACTCTCTTGAATAAATTATGTTGAGGACCTAAAGCGGACCACACTGCCTTAAGTTCTTTTTTTCAAAACAAACCAACGCGCTATGTCATCCAAACCATTGCAATTATTCATTCTCCTTTTTATCATGCAAATCCCGCTGAAAAGCCAGCAGTTTAACAAGGCCAAACTGGATTCTTTTTTTGATCTTCTGGAGGCCAAGGACCGCTTTATGGGAAGCGTAGCGATTTCGAAACAAGGGAAAGTCATTTACACCCGATCATTGGGTTGGGCCGATGTTTCGAAAAAGCAAAAAGTGAACGAAAACACCCTTTATCGCATCGGCTCGATTTCGAAAACCTTCACTGCGGTTTTGGTGATAAAGGCGGTTGAAGAAGGTAAATTACGTTTAGACCAGAAGCTATCCGGGTTTTTTCCCGGGCAGCCCAATTCCGAAAAAATCACCATCGAGCATTTGTTAAGGCATCAGAGTGGAATTGCCAATTTTACCGATGACTCCAGTTATTTGAATTGGAATACGACCCCTCAGAGCGAAAGTGAATTAAGCGCGCGAATTGCCGCTATGGGCAGTGTTTTTGAGCCCGGTAGCAAATCGGAATACAGCAATTCGAATTATGTGTTCCTCACTTACATTTTGCAAAAAGCCATGGGCAGCGATTTTTCAAGCCTGTTGGAACGTTGGATTACCAAACCATTGAAATTGCAAAACACGCGGCTGGGTGGGAAAATTGACCTCAGTCGAAATGAGTGTAAGTCGTACGGTTATGGCGAAGGTTGGGTTGAAGAAACCGAAACCGATATGTCGATTCCTCTGGGCGCAGGGGCAATTATTTCTACACCAACCGATTTGGTGAAGTTTAGCGATGCCCTCATGGGTGGAAAGGTTCTCAAGCCTGAGAGTTTTACCTTGATGAGCAAGCTGGAGCGCGATTTCGGGTTTGGACTGTTTTCAATTCCATTTTACGAAATGAATGCCCTGGGCCACACCGGTGGAATTGATGGTTTTCAGTCTGTTTTTTCCCATTTCAAAGAAGCCGACGTTTCCTATGCGCTCACTTCCAACGGCAGTCGAATCGACAATAACGATGTGAGCATCGCCATGTTGAGTGCCCTGTTTGGGAAACCGTTTTCTTTGCCGGAGTTCAGCGATTATGCTCCCCAGGCGGCCGATCTGGAGCCGCTCACAGGACTTTATGCCTCTTCACAAATGCCCTTGAAGATTACCGTGAGCCTCTCCGGAACCGCACTTTCAGCGCAAGCCACGGGGCAGTCGGCTTTTCCACTTGAACCCATTGCACCAAACCGTTTTCAGTTTTTACCAGCAGGCATCGAAATGACCTTCAATCCGGCAGAACAGTCGATGACCTTAAAACAAGGCGGAGCTACCTTTCAATTCAAAAAAGAACCTTCAAAATGATTCAGGCCATCCGCGCAGCAGCGCCTCTAAACCGAATATTTAATATTGCCGTTTTACTCCTGTTTATAGGCTGTTTCGGTGAACTAAATGCCCAGCCCGAAAAGGAAATCCGCCAATTGTTGGCAGAGCAGCAAAAGGCCTGGAATAATGGCGACATTGAAGGCTTCATGGAGTATTATTGGAAAAGCGATAGCCTGCGGTTTATGACCAAGGAAAAGGTTACCAAAGGCTGGAACGCGACGCTCAAGCGCTACAAACAAGGCTATCCCGATAAGACAGCCATGGGTGAGCTGGATTTTGATATTCTCAGTGTTGAAGTTTTAAGTACAGAGCACGCGCTGGTTACCGGAAAATGGACGGTTACAGCTTCCAATGAAAAGCAAAGTGGTCACTTTAATTTGCTGCTTCGAAAAATGAATGGCAAATGGCGAATTGTGCTTGATCATACAAGCTGATTCACTAAAAAGTAACCGGCAATTCCAAGGTTTCGCTTCCGCGTTTCACCTTCACAATGGTGTTGTCGCCTTTGCTAAACTTCGATAAGGCCTTCATATAGCTTTGCACTTCGGTAACGCGGTGTTCGCCGATGAATAGAATCAAATCGCCGTCTTGAATTCCGGCCTTTTTCGCCGGTTTGCCATCGAGCACAGCCTCCACCTTCATGCCTTCTCCTTCGCCTGCATACGAGGGCATTATGCCTAAAGTGACTTTGAATGAAGGCGTATTTCCCATAGACGGGTTGCGGGTCTTGAGAAACTCGAGCTTGCGGTCGGCGGGCAGTTTAGCAATAAGCGAGGCAATTATGTTGAGAGTTACCTCGGTTCCACGACCATTGATTTTCTCCACATCGTCGCTCGGTTTGTGGTAATCGAGGTGAGTGCCGGTGAAAAAATGCAGGGCCGGAACCTGTTTGTTGTAAAAGGAGGTATGGTCGGAAGGCCCAACACCGGCCGAATCGAGCTGTAGCTCAAGGGCTTTCGACTGCATGCCACTTAAAATGGGTTTGAACTCCGGCGCCGTTCCAACTCCTGAAATGGTTAAGACCGGTTTGTCGGGCGAAAGACGGCCAATCATGTCCATGTTAACCATGCAGTTCAGGCTTGATACCGGAATTGGACAGTGCTCGATGAAATAAATGGAGCCAAACAGCCCGAGTTCTTCGCCCGAGAAGCACACAAACAGGAAGTTGAAGGCTTCTTTTTCTTTGTTGCCTGCGTAGAAATGAGCAAGCTCGATGACTCCTGCAATACCCGAGGCATTGTCGTCGGCGCCATTGTGGATTTTTCCTTCCGGCTTACCATCGAGCGAGTTCCCATCTTCTCCGGTTCCGAGGTGATCGTAATGTCCGCCGATAACGACAGTATATTTCGCGCCATTGTCGAGATACCCAATCACATTGTTGGCTTTACCATTGCGGCCTTTCACGCCATGGCTGCTCACCTGAAAATCGAATTCCTGCAGCCAGGTGCCATTGCTTCCCATCGGCTTCAGGCCGGCTTTCTGGAACTCGGCTGCAATGTACCGGGCGGCCTTGGCTTCATAAATCGAGCCTGTAGCCCGACCCATCAGCGAGTCGTGCGCCAGCACCTCGATGTGTTTCATGATGCGGCCAACACTGAGGAAATCCTGCCCCGAAACCGGGGAGGCAAAAAGTGTGGTGAAAAGTCCGGAAAGGAGAAGAAATTTACGCATGTTTAGTCGTTCCAGTCGGCAATGAACACGTTGGTATCGCGGGTGCCGTTGTTGTTTCGGTTAGAGGAAAATACCAGTTTTTTCCCATCAAAAGAAAACATGGGAAAGGCGTTGAAGTTCGATTCGGCTGTAATCTGTTCCAAACCGCTTCCATCGAGGTTTACCATGTAAAGCTGGAATGAGTAGCCGCGGGTTGAGGCATGGTTTGAAGAAAACATAATTTTTTTCCCCGATGGATGATAGAATGGTGCCCAATTGGCTTTCCCTAAACTGGTAATTTGCTTTAAGTCGGAGCCATCCACGTTGCAGGTGTAGATTTCCATATTGGTGGGCGCCACCAGTCCTTCGCTGAGCAATTGCTTGTATTCGGCAATTTCTTCGGGTGTTTTGGGGCGCGAGGCCCGGAATACGAGCTTGCTGCCATCGGGCGAGAAAAAGGCACCGCCATCGTAGCCCAGACCGAACGTAATTTGCTTTACTTCAGAGCCGTCGATGTTCATGGTGTACAGTTCGAGGTCGCCGCTGCGGTCGGAGGTAAACACAATTTTATCGCCTTTGGGCGACACAGTAGCCTCGGCATCGTAGCCCGGGTGATTGGTGAGTTTCCGAACCGGCTTGCCTTGTAAATCGTTTACATAGATATCAAACGTGTTGTAGATGGGCCAGAGGTATTTGCCGTCGGTGCGTGGTTTTGGTGGGGGCGGACAGCTATCGGCGGCTTCGTGGGTGGAGGCGTAAAGAATCTCTTTGTTTCCCGGAAGAAAGTAAGCACAGGTCGTTCTGCCTTTTCCGTTGCTAATTTGGTTTAATGCGGGTTTTTCAGATTTATCGTTCAGGTCTATCATATAAATCTGATCGCAGGGAATGCCTTGTTTTGGATTGGTGATTTGTAGGCAAAGCTTACTGTTATCGAAGCTGAAATAGGCTTCGGCATTGTCGCCTCCAAAGGTGAGCTGTCGGATGTTGCTGAGGTGTTTTTCTACAGGCTTTTCCTGAGTCTGTGCCGAAAGGGCAAACGGTAAAATAGCCGCGAAGAGGCAGGTGTATTTCATGCGGCAAAACTACGAAGCTTTTGATGCAACGGAGTCGCTTAGGCCAGTTTTCCGTCGGCCATGGTGATGGTTCTGTCGGCCAGGCGGGCCAGCTCTTCGTTGTGTGTTACGATCACGAACGACTGACCTTCTTCTTCGCGCAATTGAAGAAATAGCGAATGGAGCTCACGGGCATTTTTTGAGTCGAGATTTCCGCTGGGCTCGTCGGCCAGAATGAGTTTGGGTTTGTTCATCAGCGCACGCGCCACGGCCACGCGTTGTTGTTCGCCACCCGACATGGCATTGGGCCGGTGGTGCAGCCGTTCTGAAAGTCGCAGCTTTACGAGCAGGGCTTCGGCTCTTTCGCGGTTTTGTTTGGATGGCATTCCGGCAATCATGGCCGGTATCATCACATTTTCGAGCGCGCTGAATTCGGGCAGCAACTGGTGAAACTGAAACACAAAGCCGATGTTTTGGTTGCGGAAGGCCGACAAGCGACCGTCGCTCAAACGGGTGGGTTCTTCACCGCCGAAGCGATACACTCCGGCATCGGGCCTTTCGAGGGTGCCTAAAATCTGGAGAAGCGTTGTTTTTCCAGCTCCGGAGGGACCAACCACCGAAATAATTTCTCGTTGCCCGATGGTCAAGTCGATGCCTTTGAGCACTTCTACCTGACCAAAAGACTTTTTAATTCCTTGTATTTCAATCATCAGCTCTCGAGGAAAACCGCCAATTGCTGCAGTCGGTTCTTCCAGAAGGCTTTCAACTCAATCAAGGCATGCACACTCCCAATTTTGCTGTGTTGCAGGCTTATTTGACATTTTGAAGGGCCTTTCGGGATAAAGGTAACCACTACAACCTGGTTGTTATTCCACGCAAATCTGAGGTTTTTTCCCGGATTATGGCGAAGGATTTCATCAATTTCATTCAGCCATTGCTTCCGTAAGGCGGCGTCGGTAAATACCGATTCTGCCAGCTGTAGCGGTACGTTGAGCGTGAGGGTAGAGGTGAAATCGAGGTCTTCTCCCGCCGGAAGCATATCCAAGTCGGGGTCGAGTTTGAGATATGTCCGAATAATGAGGTTTTCTAATTCATCCTGAATTCGTCGAAATGAACGAATCAGCGTACGGATTTCATCCGCAGATTTATCGGAGGCCTGCGCCTGGTCAAGAAAATGCTTCCACTCGTTCCAACTCTTGCCGGTAACGGTAGAAAACAAGGCATCATGCACCCCGACAAGCTTGGTAGTTTCTTGTCGCATGGGGTATTGGTGATTTGTGAGCTCCAAATATAGGGACTATACCCCATGCGTTCTGTAGGGGTTGTACAGGAAACTTATTCAAGGTGAATTGTGGAAATCTTTCTAATTCTCTCATTATTAGATTTTTGAAATAAGTCTACGGTTTCCCTTCGAAACGTTGTAGACCAATTGCTTTTTGGCTACTTTTGGGCGCCAAATTCAGCACATCATGAACATTCACGAGTATCAGGGAAAAGAGATATTGAAGCGTTACGGCGTTAGCGTACAAGAAGGTATTCTGGCCGAAACTCCCGAACAGGCAGTTGAAGCTGCCAAGGAATTGCAAGCTCAAACCGGTACCGGTTGGTGGGTCGTAAAGGCTCAGGTACACGCCGGTGGTCGCGGTAAAGGAGGCGGAATCAAATTGGCTAAGTCGCTCGATGAAGTAAAAAGCCTTTCAGCCCAGATTTTAGGAATGACGTTGATCACACCGCAAACCGGTGAGGAAGGGAAATTGGTGCGTAAAGTCCTGATCGCACAAGACGTTTACTACCCGGGTGCTGAAAAACCGGAGGAGTTTTACATGAGCGTGCTACTCGATCGTCAGGTGGGTAAAAATGCCATCATCTACACCACTGAGGGAGGAATGGATATCGAGGAAGTGGCCCACAGCCACCCCGAAAAAATCCTGAAAGAAGTGATTGATCCACTCACCGGATTAACGCCCTTTCAGGCACGGAAAATCGCATATAATCTTGGATTAAGCGGTGAGGCCAACAAGCAAATGGTAAAGTTTGTGAGTGCACTGTATAAAGCCTACATAGCTACAGACGCTTCACAATTTGAGATTAATCCGGTGCTTAAAACCTCCGATTCCAAAGTGATTGCCGTAGATGCGAAAGTGAACATCGACGACAACGGCTTGTACCGCCAGAAAGACATTGCAGCCATGCGCGATGTGTTGGAAGAAGACCCCACTGAAGTGGAAGCCGGAGAGTTCAACCTTAATTACGTGAAGCTCGATGGAAACATCGGCTGCATGGTGAATGGCGCCGGTTTGGCGATGGCCACTATGGACATCATCCAGCTGGCTGGTGGTTTCCCTGCAAACTTTTTGGATGTGGGTGGAACGGCCGACGCTGCCCGCGTTGAACAAGCCTTCCGCATCATTTTGAAAGATGAAAACGTGAAGGCCATCCTCGTGAATATTTTCGGGGGAATTGTGCGCTGCGACCGTGTGGCTCAGGGTATCGTGGATGCTTATAAATCCATCGGAGAAATCCGCGTACCGATCATCGTTCGCCTTCAGGGAACCAACGCCGCCGAAGCAAAAGCAATCATCGACAATTCAGGATTGAAGGTTAAATCGGCAATCCTGCTGCAGGAGGCTGCTGAAAAAGTGAGAGAAGTTTTAAATTAGTCCTCAAAGACTCAATACACTCAACAAACCCCTCATTTGAGGGGTTTTGTTTTTGTAGAAACTCCCATCCTTACTACCTTGCACTCCAAACCATCACTTTACATGAAGTCACTTTTTTCATTTTTAATCTGCAGCTTGATTGGTGTTGTAGCTGCAGCACAACAAGTTATTCCCGGAGAGTACATCGTTCAATTGCAGGCTTCAGCCAAGGCTGATCGCATGATTCAGGAATTCAATGAACAGCATCCGCAAACACCGTTGCAACTCAAGCGCACCCTGTCGAAGCGTTTCGGAATCCATCTGCTTCAAGGCTCTGCCTTATTTTCAGGACTCCTTCCTGAGTTGCGTAAATCGCCCTTCGTTAAGCTCGCTCAACACAACCATGCCGTACAATTAAGGGCCACAACACCCGATGACCCTTCGTTTAACCAGCAATGGGGCTTGAAGAACACCGGTCAAAGTGGAGGTTTAGCAGGAGCCGACATCGATGCAGAGTCGGCCTGGGACATTACCACCGGCGGTTTAACCGTTCAGGGTGATACCATCGTGGTGGCCGTAATCGACGATGGCTTTCAGCTGAATCACCCCGATTTGGCGGCCAACTTCTTCAGGAATTACAATGAGATTCCAGGTAATAACATCGACGATGACAACAATGGTTATGTGGATGACATCAACGGTTGGAATGCTTATGACGACAATGGAAACATCACTGCCAGTCAGCACGGTACTCACGTTTCGGGAATCATCGGTGCGGTGGGCAACAATGGCATTGGGGTTTCAGGCGTAAACTGGAATGTGAAGGTGCTGGCCATCGAGGGCAGCTCTGGCGACGAAGCCACAGTAGTTGCCGCGTATGCCTATGCGGCCGAGATGCGCATTCAGTATGACGAGAGCAATGGTGAGCGTGGGGCCTTCGTGGTGGCCACCAATTCATCTTTTGGTGTGGATCAAGGCAATCCCGATGATTTTCCCATCTGGTGTGGCTTTTATGATACGCTGGGTGAGAATGGTATTTTGAGTGCGGGAGCTACTGCCAATGCCAATTTCAACATTGACCAAACTGGCGACATTCCAACGGCTTGCGCTTCTGAATTCCTCGTGGCTGTGACCAACTCCACCCGAAACGATACCAAAGCCAATGGTGCAGCTTTCGGTCTCGTGAGCATCGACATAGCCGCACCGGGCTCTTCGGTGTATGCCACCGTACCTACAAGCACGTACGCAAACCTAACCGGCACATCGATGGCCACTCCACACGTTGCCGGAGTTATTGGACTGATGTATGCCGCCGCTTGCGATTTATTGATCTCCGATTACAAAGCCAATCCTGCAGGACTGGCCTTAACCATGCGTCAGTATCTGCTTGATGGTGCAGATGTGGTTTCTTCTTTTGCCACACAGGTGAATGGAAGTAGACGCTTAAATGCCTTTGGTGCCCTCACTCAGGTGCAATCTTACATCTGCAATACCGAGGCGCCACCGAATGCCAACTTCAATGCAGCTGGCCGAAGCGGCTGTCCGGGTATCACCGTGAATTTTAACAACATTTCCTCTTCCAATGCCACCAGTTTTCAGTGGGAGTTTCCAGGCGGTTCGCCGGCCAGCTCAACTGCCGAAGAACCTGTAGTTACCTACAACGATTTCGGGCAGTTTCCAGTGACGCTGATTGCGACCAACGAATTTGGCTCAGATACAACTGTCATCAATAACTATGTAAGCGTTACCAATACCGGAATTCGCAGAATCTATAACGAAACATTTGAATCCGGACTTGGCAACTGGACGGTCGAAAACCCCGACGGAGAAAATACCTGGCAGGTTTTCACAACAGCCGGAAACGGGCCGGGAACGCAATCGGCCGGAATCAATATCTTTAACAATCAAAGCAATGCCGGACAGCGCGACTTTCTTATTTCGCCTTCCATTTCGCTGGCCGAAACCTCCAATAACGTGCTCTATTTTACCCATGCCCACCGCAGAAGGGTAAGTACAGTCCGCGACTCATTCTACATCCAGATTTCTACAGACGATGGTCAAAGTTGGAACACCATTCTGGCTCGCGCTGAGAATGGCCAGGGTACCTTTGCTACCGGCGCCTTGTTAACGACCAACTTTGTTCCACAAACCAGCGACGACTGGTGCTTGTCGGGAACAGTGGGTACGAGTTGTCTCAATGTTGATCTTAGCGCTTATGACGGTTTTTCAAGTGTAAAGCTGCGTTTTCAGGCGGTCAATAGCGGAGGGAATAACATTTACCTGGATGATATTCGCATCGAGGGAAATTGCACGGCTCCGATTATAGTACAACCAACCGCGGCATTCTCGGTTCCTACAGAGCAGGCTTGTGTTGGGCAGCCAGTCATCTTTAACAATACCTCTGAAAATGCCACTCAGTTTAGCTGGACTTTCGAAGGGGGCAATCCCGGAAGCTCAACGGCAAATTCTCCAACAGTAGTTTACAACGCTCCTGGAGTTTACAGCGTAAGCCTCATTGCCTCAAATAGTCAGTTTGCCGACACACTCAGCCAAAACGCTTACATCACGGTTGCCGCCGGACCAACAGCGCCGGTCGTAACGGTAAATGAACTGGAGTTAAGCATTCCTTCCGGTGAGAATGTGCAGTGGTTTTTCAACGGTACACTCATTCCCGGCGCCAACGATCTCACGTACACAGCCACCGAAAACGGAGAGTATTCGGTTACTGTAACCAATGCTGAGGGCTGTTCTGCCACTTCTGCCGGTGTTGATGTGGTTGGTGTAGGCATTGTCAACGCTCAGACCATCAAAATGGGCGTTTCTCCCAACCCGGTGCACGATATGCTTTTTGTGCAGTGGGAAGGACAGTCGCAGGCGCGCTTTGTGTTGCGCGACATGACCGGCCGATTGCTCCGCGATGTGGTATTGAATCAACCGGGTACACTGTCGATGTCGGCCTATCCGCAAGGCTTATACGTGGTTGAAATGCACGTGGGCGATACTGTTAAATCATTCCGAATCGTACATCAGTAGTTTTGAAAAAGATCTTAGTGGCCAATAGGGGCGAAATTGCCCTGCGAGTGATGCGCTCAGCACGTGAGATGGGCATTGCAACGGTAGCGGTATATTCTGAGGCAGACCGAAAGTCGCCGCATGTGCGGTATGCCGATGAAGCCGTTTGCATTGGACCACCGGCCTCGTCGCAGTCGTATCTGCGGGGCGAAAAGATCATTGAGGTCTGCAAACGCTTAGGCGTGGATGGCATTCATCCCGGATACGGCTTCCTCTCCGAAAATGCCGATTTTGCCCGTATGGTGAAGGCCGCCGGAATTACCTTTATTGGTCCTTCGGCCGAAGCCATGGAGATGATGGGCTCAAAACTCGCCGCGAAAGCCACAGCGAAAGCGCATAACATTCCGCTGGTGCCCGGCACTGCCGAGGCGGTAACAGATACCGCCGTTGCTGCTCAGATTGCTGCTGAAATCGGGTTTCCGGTGCTCATCAAGGCTTCAGCCGGAGGTGGAGGAAAAGGAATGCGCATTGTGGAGCGTGCCGAAGAGTTTGAAGAACAGCTGAACCTGGCAGTTTCCGAGGCGACATCCGCCTTTGGCGACGGTTCGGTATTCATAGAGCGTTACGTAGGCTCTCCACGACACATTGAAATTCAGGTAATGGCCGATAACCATGGGAATTGCATCTACCTGTTCGAACGTGAATGCTCCATTCAACGTCGCCATCAAAAGGTGGTTGAGGAAGCTCCATCGGCTGTACTCACCCCAGAACTGCGTCGCGAAATGGGCGAATGTGCCGTGAGAATCGCCAAAGCATGCAATTATAGCGGGGCCGGAACCGTTGAGTTTCTCCTCGACGAAAACCACCGGTTCTACTTTCTCGAAATGAACACCCGCTTGCAGGTGGAACACCCTGTAACAGAAATGATTACCGGTGTTGATCTTGTGAAGGAGCAAATCCGCGTTGCCCGGGGCGAAACACTTTCAGTACAGCAGGAAAACTTAAGCATTAACGGGCATGCCATTGAGATTCGCGTGTATGCCGAAGATCCAGCAAATGGCTTCCTGCCCGACATCGGTCGCCTGAACGTTTACCGCCTGCCCGAAGGGAATGGTGTGCGCGTAGATGGTGGCTTTGAAGAAGGCATGGATGTTCCCATTTATTACGACCCCATGCTGAGCAAGCTGATCGTTCACGCCGAAAACCGCGAAGAGGCGATTCGTGGAATGATACGCGCCATCGACGATTATCGGATTTCGGGCGTGCAAACTACACTGGGCTTTTGTCGCTTTGTGATGCAGCACCCCGCCTTTACTTCGGGCAATTTCGATACGCATTTCGTCAAGCACTTTTTCAAGCCTGAATACCTCAAACCAACCTTGAGCGAACAAGAGGAAGTCATTGGTGCTTTGATGGCCGCATACCTTCGTTCCAGTGTAACCGCTAAAGCGCAAAGTCCACAGGAAAATCAGTCGACCGTTTCGCGTTGGAAAGAGCGGCGGAAGGCCTATCGCTAAAGGCTATGCGCATTGATAAATACCTCTGGGCAGTGCGCCTGTATAAAACGCGCACAATGGCCGCCGACGCCATCAAAGGCGGAAAGGTGAAGCTTGGTGGTGAAAATGTTAAACCAGCCAGAGAGCTTAAAGTAGGTGAGGAGCTTGAGGTGCAAATTGGCGAGCTAAGTAAAACGGTGAAGGTAATTGGCTTTCCACCCAATCGTGTTTCGGCCAAGGAAGTGCCTAACTACCTCGAAGATTTAACCCCCGAAGAAGAGTACCGCAGTATTGCTTTACTCAAGAATACCCGCTTTGTATGGCGTCCCCGCGGCTCCGGGCGCCCTACCAAAAAGGAACGCCGCGACATTGAAGAGTGGTTTGGCGATGCCGAACCCAATCCAACCGAATCTAAACCGCTATGAATATTCTTATCGCCGGGGGCGGAAACATGGGTCTGACCTATGCCAGAGCCTTCCTCCGCTCGCATGTAACCGATTTACAACATCTGATGATTTTGGAGCATCTACCCGAGAAGGCTGAGGCCCTTTCGACGGAGTTTCCCGGTTGTGTTTATCTCGATTCGCGCGATTGTGCTTCCAGGGCCGACGTGATCATTCTTGCGGTAAAGCCACAAGATGCACTATCCTTATTTCAGCAGCTGAAGTTGGGTATTGAGCCCGGACAAGTATTTCTGAGCATTATGGCCGGAATGGGCATTCGGAAAATTGCCGAGGGCTTAGGCGTCACTAAGGTCATCAGGGCTATGCCCAACTTACCGGCCCAAATAGGGCAGGGCATGACCGTTTTTACGGCGGCCGACGAGGTGTCGAGGCTTGAGCTGGCCATGGTTCAAAACCTGTTGGCCACCACCGGTAAAGCCGTGTACGTGACTCACGAAGGCTTGATTGATGCGGCAACCGCCATTTCGGGCTCCGGGCCGGCCTATGTGTACACCTTTATGGAGGCGATGATGCAATCGGCCCGTGAAATGGGCTTTTCTGATGCCGAAGCCGAACTTCTGGTGGTTCAGACTTTTACAGGCGCGGTGGATCTTTACAATAAGTCGCAATACAGCTGTAGCGAATGGATTTCGCGGGTGGCTTCCAAAGGCGGAACCACAGAGGCAGCGCTTGAAGCTTTTCGCCGTGATGGCTTGCACACCGATATTCTGAACGGCACCCGCGCAGCCCTCCAACGTGCCCGCGAACTGGGCTCTTAAGTCTAAAAATACTTCATCGGTACCAGCTTGCCTCCGCTGATTTTGTAGCGAACCGTCCCGAAATCAAGGGTTTGCCCTTCGTTGAGCATCATTCCAAAGTCGAGTTCATCTTCTACGGTGTGGATGCTTCCGCCGGTGCGTCGCGCGATTTCCATGTAATGAGGGTGGAAACGGCTGTTCGGACTGCAGATAATCACCTTCACCGGCCGTTTAATATGATCAAGCAGAACCATGTCGCGAACTGGCACCATACCATCGGAGATCAGCACAATGTCTTTGCTTTCGGGATATTTTTCCAGTGCTTTAATCACCGCTTCAAGGTTGTTTTCCTTCGCATCACCACCACTGCCCATTTTTACGCAGCGCATTAGGTTTCGAACTGCAGCATCGGCATCGTTGCCCTGCGAAAGTATAATGCCCCCAGTTTTTCCGGGTACTTTTTCGCCATCCGACTTTGAGTTGCCATCATTGAAAAAACTAAAAGCCGATATTTCCCGCTTCGGTCCGTAAAGTTTAAGCCAGAAAATAAGGCTGGAGTAGTAGGGCGACATCGAACCGGTAACATCGCAGGCTACCAGCATTTTACTCCATTCCGGGTGCCTGTTCAGAATCGTTTCAACCGTAGTATCGCGGTAATTCCAAATCGGGTTTCCAACATCAACCACTGTTTTTGTGGCCAGGCGATTTCGAAACAGCGTGTCGCAATGCTCAATTCTCTCGCGTTTTCGTCCCCAGATTGAGGCCTTCGTGTAGCGAATCCCTTCAGCGCGTTTCGATTTCGACACCGGCAAGTACATGCCGCTCCATTTTTTTCGACATTTGAATACGGTGTCAACACCAACCAGACTGTCTTTAACGATGGTGGCTTTCGACATGGTTAAGAGGGCCGTTTTCTCCTCCGATGGCTTGAGTTCCCTGTGTTTCTTTTCTTTGAGAACAACTACAAATCCGTGGAAATAAGTTCTTGCATCTTCGTCGTCCTTCGCCCCGGTTTGAGCGCGAAAGTGCCATTTTATGGTTTCCGAAGCCAGCAGTTTCGGGTAATGCCGGCCAAACTCCTGCAATCGTTTTCGGTTGAGTTCGGGTTGGCTAAAGCTCTCGGCTTCGCGGTAGCTGGTGTAGTAAAGGGTAATGGACTCAACCCTTTCCGGATTGTCGGGAATAAGCCCAATGGCATGTTGCTGAAACTTCGCTTCGTTGAAATCCATCGGTAAACAAATGGAGGGGAATTCGCACAGGGAAGCAGGCGCTTTGCCGATGCTCTGCGAAGGGAATTTCATGTAGCGTAAAATGGCTTCCTGCTCCTGAGCCACAACCAAGGCTGGAATGAACAGGATGAATGAAGAAGTTAGCAGGCGGCGCATCATACTACACTAACGAATCACCTTGTTGTTCTTATTGTTATCTGTTGAGAAAATAAAATGGAAGGTGCATTTCTCATCATTGTTTGATCCGCTTTTGGAGCGCTGACGGATAAATTGGGGAAAACAGCGCCGATATATCAATTCAACTCTTCAATTGACTCGAAGCTATGTCATTATCCACTGTGAATAAGATACCGATACAATGTACCGGAACAGCGCCTCAAGCGTACTTCTAATCGGCTTCTGTCAAATTATTAACAAGTAGATGTGCGTGTAAACAATTGTTAATCAGGTTTTAATGAGTTTTAGGGAAGAGAAACTGCCGAGAATGGCTTGCGACTTTGTTAAATTGATAGTTTAATTGGCTTAATGTTAGAAAAATAATAACATTATCGCGTTTTCGTTATAGGGCTTAAAGGTATTTACCTTAATTTTGACATAAATTATAAAGTGATGGCTGATACTTCTTTGCACGAAGCCTTTGATGAGCACGGACAACATGCCAGTCCGGTGCTCCCCGAAAGTGTAATCAACTACCTCATCGATATCGATGGAACCATTTGCGACGA
>CANHCM010000041.1 GCA_947459155.1 Bacteroidota bacterium
CAATCTGAATGTTGCCATAGTTCACCTAAACCCCGCCGACAGCGACTTCGCCAATCTAACACCGGGTGGCGATCTGATCGGAACCCGCACCAATGGCGATCTCCGCCAGCTCTACTCCTACGGCATGCTGATGGTGCAGATAACCGACGATAATGGAAACGAACTGCAGCTGGCACCCGGAAATACATCCACAATCACCTTCCCGGTGCCTCCCGAAATGATTGGAAATGCCCCTGCAACCATTCCGCTGTGGCATTTGAACGAGACAACCGGCATTTGGGAAGAAGAAGGCACCGCCACTTTACAGGGCAGCAATTATGTGGGCTCGGTTTCGCATTTCTCCGTCTGGAACTGCGACTTGGCCGAACAAAGAGCCACGTTTACAGGACGAGTGCTCGATTGTAACAACCAGCCTGTGTCCTCAATCCGCGTGAAGGTAGGGCAGGGGATTACCTTTACCGACAGCAACGGCTACTTTGAGGCTTTTGGACCCTCAAACACAACATTTAGTGTTCAGGTCGACCATTCAGAATTGAACATTCAGTCGCCTCCACAAACCGTTAATCCCGTTAGCGCCGGAACCACGTACACCGTTCCCGACATTGTTTTAGGCTGCCTTTCCTATGTAACCGGCAGGGTCATTTGTGCTACGAATCAACCTGTTATTGGATATGTGGCTGTGAATTTCGGGTCCTCTTCCATCAGTTCTTACCTGCTCGGGGATGGCACTTTTCGGATGTTGGTGCCCGCGAACGGACAGAATGCCTCACTCACTGTGGTCAATTCACTCAATAATGTATCTGTTACTCAGGCTATAACATTGCCTTCTGTCAACGGGACTACGGTTGATGTTGGAGAAATTGAAGTGTGTGGGTCTTCCTCAAACCCTGATTTCACGCTTGAGCAGCGTTTCACGATTACGGGCGATGGATATAACAATCAAACCTTCGTTATCAGTACTGACCCTTTAGAAGCATTTGCATTGTATAGTTCTGGAAATCAAGCAACTTATGTATCAGCGAGTGACAATAATGCATTAGTTGGCTTATTATTTCCTGGCAATTCAACAGGGTCATTTAGTTTACCCAACGATGAAATCACCATAACTGTTGGCATTGGTGAATTTCAGTATATCGGTTTTGACGTTTCTCAGATCACCATTACTGAATATGGAGGAGTAAGTCAAAGGGTTAAAGGAACGTTTTCGGGTTCTGCCAAGCGCTTGTTTTTCAACGAAACCACACAAACCCTCGAAGAGTTTCCGGTAACAATAACGAACGGCCAGTTCGAAGTTGTTCGCATGCCCGACCAAAACTAAGGGCAAGAGCGGAGCCTGAGCGCGACTCTACTTACGTTCAGCGGAAATTGTATTTCCGCTGTCATTTGCCGATTCACTCGCTGTCTTTCAGTTCGTTCGGCGGAAATTGCATTTCCGTCATTCAACCGACAAGCCCCGTTTGACCAATGCAGTTTCGTCTCTCCTGTGGAGAGAGGTAAACGATTTATTCCACCGTTACCGACTTCGCCAAATTCCTTGGTTGGTCAACATTACAGCCACGCATAATGGCAATATGGTAGGCCAGCAGCTGCAATGGAATTACTGAAAGTAGGGGAGTGAGTTCCTCTTCCGTTTCAGGGATTTCGATCACATGGTCGGCAAGCGATGCAACCTCTGTGTCGCCTTCTGTAACAATGGCTATAATTTTTCCTCCACGGGCTTTTACCTCCTGAACGTTGCTTAAAATCTTCTCGTAAGCACCTTTGTTTGGAGCGATCACCACAACGGGCATATTCTCATCAATCAAAGCAATTGGACCGTGTTTCATTTCGGCGGCCGGGTAGCCTTCGGCGTGGATGTAAGAGATCTCCTTCAGCTTCAATGCCCCTTCCAGTGCAATCGGGAAATTGTAGCTTCTACCGAGATACAGGAAGTTGTTTGCATCCTTGTAGATGTCGCTGATAAAGCGGATTTTATCATCCGACTTCAGCATTTCCTCGATTTTCTTTGGAATCTCATCCAGTCCCAACAACAATTGCTGGTATTTCCCTTCAGAGATTGTTCCTTTCTTGTGTGCGAAAACCAGAGCCATCAAGGTGAGCACAGTAACCTGCGCGGTAAAGGCCTTGGTAGAGGCCACCCCGATTTCAGGTCCTGCGTGGGTGTAAGAGCCTGCGTGTGTGGCACGGGCAATCGAACTGCCTACAACGTTACAGATGCCAAATATGGTGGCCCCTTTCGACTTTGCCAGCTCAACCGCAGCAAGCGTATCGGCGGTTTCTCCCGATTGTGAAATGGCAATAACCAGGTCTTTTTCGGTAATAATCGGATTGCGGTAACGGAACTCCGAAGCATATTCTACTTCAACCGGAATCCTCGCAAGGTCTTCAATCAAATATTCTCCTACCAAACCGGCATGCCATGATGTACCGCATGCCACAATGATAATCCGGTCGGCATTCATGATTTTACTTTGGTAATCGATAATTCCCCCAAGCGTTACCTCACGCAGGTCGATATTCAACCGTCCACGCATATTGTCGCGGATACTGCGCGGCTGCTCGTGAATTTCCTTTAGCATGAAATGGTCGAAGCCTCCTTTTTCAATTGTCTCCAGTTGCATTTCAAGCTCATGCACGTAAGGCGTCTTGTCCTGATTTCGGATGGTCTTGATTTTCATCTCCTTGCCTCTTTCCAAAATCACAATTTCCTCATCATCGAGATACACCACATTGCGCGTATACTCGATAATTGGCGTAGCATCGGAGGCAATGAAAAATTCGTTGTTTGAGCCTACACCTACTACGAGCGGACTACCTTTTTTGGCTCCAATCATCAGGTCGGGATTGTCTTTCGACAAAATCACGATCGCATACGCTCCTACCACTTGATTTAAGGCCGTCATCACTGCCGAAACGAGATCTTTACCTTCGTTTTTCTGAATGTTTTCGATCAGATAAATCAGCACCTCGGTGTCGGTGTCACTTTTGAATACGTGCCCTCTGTTCTGAAGCTCCTTCTTCAAAGAGGCGTAATTCTCAATAATTCCGTTGTGGATGATGACCAGATTGCCCGATTCTGAAAAGTGCGGGTGAGCATTTTTATCATCCGGTACACCATGGGTAGCCCAACGGGTATGTCCAACGCCCATCGTGCCGCCATTGTTTTTCCCTTCTGCAAACGACTCTAAGTCAGATACTTTTCCCTTGCATTTATACAAGCGAATGTCTTCACCGGGATTTAGTAAAGCAATACCGGCGCTATCGTATCCACGGTATTCCAGTCGATGCAATCCCTTTATCAAAATGGGGTAAGCTTGCTTTTCCCCCTGGTATGCAACAATTCCGCACATAGTTGTTTAGGTTGATTATTGAGGTAATTCCTGATACAGGATTTCTAGTTTTACTGGCCTGTCGGCCGATTGTGTTCCGTTTAACGCCACACGAAATGCGCTCACCGCTGTGGCAGATGGCTGTATGAAGAAATCTTCATTGGTGATGATATCATTCAGGCGTGCCTGAACATATCGGGTGATGTTGAATGCGTATGTCTTTGAACTTGCGCTGTAGGTGCCCCCGCTGTAAGCTACGTTATCTACGGCCAAATCGGGAGAAATAACCAAATTCCCTGCTTGATCTTTAAGTACGATGCTCAGCTGTGGATGCGGGGCATACTTGGTTAGGCTGCTCTCGGGAACAGAAACCACCAATCGGGCTTTATGCACAAGAATTCTGCGGTTTCCTCTCCAGCTGAGCAGGTGTGGGATGCGCAATTTGGCCCGAAGGCCACCCATGTTTTGAATCAACACACCGTTTTTACCGGCTTCAAAAGACCCTACTGCGTCGATTACACTTTGTTTGTATTGATGACGAAAGCGATTGAATCGAGCCGACTGTTCATTTACAGGAAATGTTACCCTGAGGCTGTCCTGGGTATCGTTTTTATAAAAGACATCCAGGCGAGCTCCTGAGGTGAGAATGAAATCCAGGATGGCTCCGCGGTCATCGTTTAAATCGCGGGTTTCGGCAGCAACGTAAAAGCCTTTGAGAAATGTGGTGAAGGCATCAACACTCAGCAAGGCGTCCGGATTGCTCACAAACTCCTGCGCAAAGCTGTCGTTTAACTTAATTCTCAGTTGTGGGGCCTCTCTGCGACCGGTAACGGGAACGCTATCGCTGAGCAAGGGCGCGATAAAACCTGTTTGCCCTAGCGGAGTGCTTTCATAAGTGAGCGAATCGTTAGAAAAGTAGGAAGCTTCACGCGACATAGCCTCGGTTACCCGATGCACGCGAAAGCGCTGTAAACCGTTGAATTTGGTAATGTCGCCATAAAATCCGCGGTAGGGAAGCACCAATACTGCGGAGTCGACGATTGGATTGGCTCCAAGGGTAATGTTGCTATTGCCGGGGCGGACCTGGAAATACATCGAGGCCCGGCTTCGTCCAATCAGTGGATCGTTGATGGCACCCAAAAGGTTGGCCGACAGTTCGTCGGAGCGCACAGAATCTTCACGATCCTGAGCTACTTCAAGACTGAATGTATCAACCCGAATCAAATTTGCAGCATCACCGGCATTTTGAGTTTCAAGGCCGAGCGAGGGTTCACGACAAGCCACAAGTGCCATCACCCCAAACAGCAAAGGAGCGATCACCCGAACGCTCCAGTATGCGAAATAAGTAGGCTTTGTCAAGGGTTCTGTCGAAAATTATTCAGCCAGCTCGGCCACGGGCTCCCCCAACAACACTTCATCATAGAATGACGAGCAAGCATCGGCCAGTAATTCAGGTGAAGGCATATCTAAAACAGGCTTTCCGGATTTTCTGGCAAAATCAATCAATTCAGAAGAAATCCCAGACTCGGTTTCGATTAAGCCATCTGAAAACTGTATGGCATGCTTCATCAAATTCGTGTAGGTTGGTGTCTTCAAAATCTCCGTGTCTTTGGCATCAATGCCATCCAACATCAGCTTTTCAGCCAGTCGGTGATCCATTGTCGCTGCGAAACCATCGTTGTAAGCAGAATACACCACTTTGCTATCGGAGAACAAAGGGTCATCCTTGTATTTGCGCTTCAACAACACAGGAAGCAATGAAGTCATCCAACCGTGGCAATGAATCACATCCGGCGACCAGCCTAATTTCTTCACTGTTTCTAAAACGCCTTTGCAGAAAAATAGCATGCGCTCATCGTTGTCTTCAAAAAAACTTTCGTTTTTATCAGTCACAACGTGTTTACGCTGAAAGTACTCCTCATTGTCGATGAAATAAACCTGCATTCTGGCAGCTTGTATCGAGGCAACCTTAATAATTAGCGGTTGGTCGTTGTCGTCGATAATCAAATTCATTCCCGACAAACGAATCACTTCATGCAACTGGTTCCGACGCTCATTGATACTGCCATAACGAGGCATGAATGTCCTGATTTCCCTTCCCTTCTCTTGTATAGCCTGCGGTAATTCTCGTGCAATCTTCGACATGTGCGTTTCCGGGAGATATGGCATAATCTCCTGAGAAACAAAGAGTACTCTTGTTTTTTTCATAACAGAACAGTTAAAGCGTGGAAATCGGGATTCAGGATTATCGCTTTCAGAATGAAAGGCCTTATACGTTTAGATGTGTCGGCTGAATAATCCATCAAGAATCAAAAGGAATACAAAATTAAGAAAAAAATTTGGGATGATTCAAGTCCATTCGCATAGCTTTGCAGCCCTTTTTATGGTAAATGCCAAATACAGCGCACTTTACACTTTTTACAATTCTCAATCATTGACCATTGCATGATCAGCGTTCGTGATAGCGATCAACTTCGGCAACTTCTGCTGCAAGCAAAGCAGGATGGTCAATCAGTGGGCTTTGTGCCTACCATGGGAGCGCTTCACCCGGGGCATCTTTCCTTGGTAAAAGAGGCAAAACAACAATGCAATCTTGTGGTGGTAAGCATATTTGTTAATCCAACACAGTTTAACGAACAAAGCGATTTCGACCGCTACCCGAGAAATGAACAGGCCGACCTTGATCTGCTTCGCCAGGCCGAGGTGAATATTGTATTTCTTCCTGAAGCCTCAGAAATGTACGCTGTTGAAGAGCCCTTGCTTCATTTCGACTTCGAAGGACTCGATACCGTCATGGAAGGCAAGCACCGCCCCGGGCATTTTCAGGGCGTTGTAACCATCGTCGATAAGTTCTTCTCACTTATCAACCCCAATGCAGCCTTTTTTGGTCAAAAAGACTTTCAACAACTGGCCATAGTGAAATTGCTGGCCAAGCGTCGTCACCCGCATATTCAAATTGTAGGCTGTCCTATTCACCGCGAAGCCAATGGCTTGGCAATGAGTTCCCGAAATACGCTGCTCATTGAAGCCGACCGAAGTCATGCCGCTGTGCTACACCGCGCACTTCTCCACATTCAACAGGGTTGGCATCTTCAGCGGGCCGATACACTCCGCACCGAAGCCATACACATGCTCACCGAAGCTGGAGTTACGTTAGAATACCTTGAGATTGCCGACAGCCAAACCCTTATGCCTTTTTCCGATTCATACAACCATGAGGCCGTTGCCTGTTTGGCGGTTAGATATGGAGCGGTTAGACTGATCGATAACATTTTGCTTCCGGCAAGCCCAAGGGCTTAACCGATTAGCCTGAAACATTTTCATAGCTTTGCGCCCGCAATGATGACAATAGAGGTCCTTAAATCAAAAATCCATCGCGTTACTGTTACCGAAGCCGACCTGAACTACATAGGCTCGGTTACAATCGACGAAGACCTGATGGATGCAGCCAACCTCATCGAAAATGAGAAGGTTCAGGTATTGAATCTGAATAACGGCGAACGACTTGAAACCTACGTTATTAAAGGCGAACGTGGTACCGGTGTGATTTGTCTCAACGGTCCGGCTGCCCGAAAAGTGAGTGTAGGTGATATTATAATTATCATCTCCTACGCCCGAATGGACTTCGAAACGGCCCGCAGCTTCAGGCCCTGGGTGGTCTTCCCCGATACCGAAACCAATCGCCTAAAACCATAACCGATGCAAACGCTTTGGCCCCGCATCCGGAATTATCTCTTTCTGGCAGTAGCAGTGGGGCTGATCTACATCGTTTTTAAAGACGTTGATTTCGCATGGATGTGGAACGAAATCAAACAGGCAAACTTCGCGTGGATCGGACTATCTATCGTTTGCGGTATTATGGCTATGGCCTCTCGAGCCTATCGCTGGAAGTTACTTTTGGAACCCCTTGGCTATAAACCAGGCTTTCTCCATCTTTTCTACGGCGTTTCTATTGGTTATTTCGCAAACATTGCCCTGCCCCGAATGGGAGAGGTAGTACGTTGTACAATCCTTAATCAAACCGATAATGTTCCTGTAAATCAGTCGTTTGGGACTGTAATCCTCGAACGAGTGATCGATGTGGTTATGCTCTTCGGACTTATCGGTCTGGTTGTTTTCACCCGTTACGATCTCTTTGGTGACTTTTTCATGAAGGAGTTCTTCAGCGGTAAAATTGGGGGTTTGAGCAAGTTGATGGAGCGCTACGGGCTGCTGTTACTTCTCCTTGGGCTGGCACTATTGCTGGCGCTAATCGTATTCATCTATCTTGTTCGGGGGCCCTGGAAAAACAAGGGAATTGTTAAAAAAGTATCCGGTTTCTTAGCGGGTATTGGCGATGGCCTGATCACGCTGTTTAAAATGAAACGCAAATGGGCCTTCCTCTTTCACACGCTGTTTATCTGGGGAAATTACTTTTTAATGACCTGGGTTTGCGTGTATTCCTATGAGCCTACTGCGGGACTTGGTCCATTTGATGGCCTGTTTTTAATGGTCGTGGGTGGTTTGGGGATGACCGCTCCGGTACAAGGTGGCTTTGGGGCATTTCACTATCTGGTCGAGAAAGCCTTGATGATCTACCAAATCAATCCATCGATTAACCCATTGTCTGGCGCAGAACTCCGCCCGGGACTGGTTTTTGCCACAATAGTCCACACGGGTCAATTTGTAATGACAGTAGTGCTTGGAGCACTTTCGTTGATGGCCTTTACATTATTTAGAAGGAAAAAATCCAACCATGAGCCTGCTTCAAACCCTTAGCCAGCGCATTTGCACCCTCGAAGAGGCCACCGAACGCCGCGAGCAATGGCGCCTGGAGGGTAAAAAAGTGGTTTTCACCAATGGATGCTTCGATATTCTGCACCGAGGGCACCTCGAATATCTCATGCAAGCGGCCGAATTGGGTCAGGCGTTGGTTGTCGGATTGAACAGCGATGAGTCGGTAAGTCGTTTGAAAGGGCCCGAACGACCGGTCAATAAGCTTCACGACAGAGCCCTGGCCTTAGCGGCTTTGCAATTTGTGGCAATGGTTGTGGCCTTTGATGACGATACGCCGCTGAAATTGATTCAAGCGCTCAAACCCGATGTATTGGTAAAGGGAGGCGACTATACCATCGATACCATTGTTGGAGCTCAGGAGGTTCAAGCCAATGGTGGACTTGTGAAAGTGCTTCCATTTGTGGATGGATACTCAACCACTACCATCATTAACCGCCTTCGCCAACAGTGATTCTATAGCAATAAACAATACCTACTTTTGATTTTGAATAAATTTCAATAGGTTTGTAGAATCTTACGTGTATGAAATCCCTCCGAATTCTTTCTCTGAGTTTTAGCCTTATGCTCTTCATGGCCTTGGCTTCCTGCTCCGGCTCTCAGGATGGTAAGCTTATTGGAACATGGGAACTTACCCCAATGGATGCCCTTCCGGAAGAATTTCCGAAAATTTATTGGGAGTTTACCTCCGATAATGACATCCTTCGTTACGAGGTAACTGATTTGGAGCAAAACCTTTTATCGGTTGGCCGTTGGGGCTTCAGCAAGAGAAACAGGCTGAACATTAGCAAGTTTGACCAGGACTTTAATGGTGAATGGGAAATTGTGACCTTCAAGCAGGATGTTCTTCGCATGGTCTTGAAGGTGTTCAACGAAAATGATCAACCTGCCGGTCAGGTGCTTGTTGAGTTTACCCGGGTAAACAACGTGAATAGCTAATTCCGAATTTTACAGTATAAATGTGAACCCTCAAACGAGGGTTTTTTTATGGCTACCAATAAAACTCAGTTTTACTGCCAAAGCTGTGGGTTTCAATCTCCCAAGTGGCTTGGTAAGTGTCCATCCTGTGGCTCTTGGAATTCCTTTGTTGAAGAGGTGGTTCAAAAGAAAAAGGCCTCTGGCTCGGCATCATGGGTGAATAGCGAAAAAATGCGCGCGCCCAAGCCGGTGCGCATTTCCGAAGTGGAACAGCGCGACCAAATGAGGCTAAACTCCGGCGACGAAGAGTTGAATCGAATTCTGGGTGGAGGCATCGTACCTGGATCACTCATTTTATTAGGTGGAGAACCGGGTATTGGTAAGTCCACACTCATGCTTCAACTCGCGGTAAGAAGCATGAACATGAAGGTGCTTTATGTTTCGGGCGAGGAAAGCGAACAGCAAATTCGCATGCGGGCAGGCCGCATTGGCATCCAGAATAACGAGTGCTTCATTCTGGCCGAGACCCAGATGCAACGCATTTTTCAACACATCACCGAGGTGCAGCCTGAATTGCTGGTTATCGACTCAATCCAAACACTCCAAACTGAAACTATTGAGTCATCACCCGGAAGTGTTTCGCAAATCAGAGAATGCACCGCCGAACTCCTCCGTTTCGCGAAAGAGAGTAACACACCCGTGTTTTTAATCGGGCACATTACCAAGGAAGGTAACATCGCCGGCCCAAAAATTCTCGAACACATGGTTGATGTGGTGTTACAGTTCGAAGGCGACCGGCACCACCTCTATCGAATTGTACGCTCTGCCAAGAACCGTTTTGGCTCAACCGCCGAATTGGGCATTTATGAAATGGTGGGCGAAGGACTTCGTGAGGTGAACAATCCTTCTCAAGTGCTTCTTTCACAATTAGATGAGCCCTTTTCAGGGATTGCCATCTCGGTTACTGTCGAAGGAGCCCGACCTATGCTTATCGAAACTCAGGCACTGGTGAGTACTGCTGTTTATGGCACTCCGCAGCGGTCGGGTACCGGTTTCGACCTTCGAAGATTAAACATGCTTTTGGCTGTTATTGAGAAACGATGTGGCTTTAAGTTGGGGCAAAAGGATGTCTTTCTGAATGTAACCGGCGGCATTCGCACCGAAGATCCGGCGGTCGATCTGGGGGTAATCTGTGCCATACTCTCCTCAGATCTCGATATGCCAATACCGGCTAAAACCTGCTTTGCCGGAGAGGTCGGACTGAGCGGAGAAATTCGCCCGGTGAGTCGCGTGGATCAGCGAATCGCTGAAGCTGCCCGAATGGGCTTCGCCAAAATTTTGGTCTCCGAATACAATGTTAAGGGTCAACCATCGGTCAAGTCACCCATCCAGATTATTCCCGTTCGAAAAATTGAGGAGGCCTTCAGAGTCTTGTACGGAGGCGGGCAATAAGCGCATCACCCCAAAAAGAAACCCGAAGAACAATAGTAAAATCATTCTTCGGGTACAAAACACTAC
Source organism: Bacteroidota bacterium (assembly GCA_947459155.1). Classification (GTDB taxonomy): domain Bacteria; phylum Bacteroidota; class Bacteroidia; order M30B66; family M30B66; genus CAMCXT01. Next base: position 10,539 of record CANHCM010000041.1, read on the forward strand.
AAGTAATAGCGAGTTTTGAATAAGATAACCAACGCTCAATGATATGAGGTATTTCATTATTGGGCAACTACCTTTTGGGGTGGTTTTGCAAGTTGCGTCTACACCTGCTCCATCCAATCGGCTAGATCCATTTCGTTCACAATGTTGAGCTTCTTGCGCAAACGATAGCGGTTCATGTCGACGCTTTTGGGACTAATATTCTGCACTGCCGCAATTTCTTTGGAGCTCAACTTGAGCCGAAGCATCGCGCAAAGCTTCTTTTCATTCTCAGTCAGGCTTGGGTGCTTCTCGGTAAGCCTCCGGTAAAAGTCTTCATTCATCAAATCGACGTTCAGCTCAAACTGTTCTCGTTGTCTGGCCATGTTCAATTGGGCGTCGAGGTCTCGACTGATCGTTCGCACTTGCTGATCACCCAATTGATTGAGTTGTGATTTCAGGTGTTCGAGCATTTCAGTTTGTCGGCCAATGTGCAAGGCCAGCTGTGTGATTTCTTTTCGTTTAAACTCCAGTTCCTGCTGTACTGCAACGGCCTCCGCTTTTTGCAAAGCCAGTTCTTTTTCGGCCGCGTCCTTTCGGGCTTGCAGTAGCGCTTCCGACTGTTTCACACGCTCCAATTCCTCGGCCGACTTTCTTTTTCGCTGCCGACTTCGATAAACAACTCCGGCAGAAAGTCCACCTGCTAAAACCAAAGCAGCAAGAGAAATCGAAATTACCAGCTGCGTGCTTTGCTGCTGTCGCAGAAGCTCGTTCTGTTTCCTGAAGAGCTCCGCATCTTTTTTCTCTACTTGATACAAAGCCTGAATTTCGGCGAGGGCCTCCGCTTTTTGCTGGTTGTAAATGCTATCCTTTAAATTGGCAAACTGTCGCAAATCGTTGATGGCCCTCTCTAACAAGCCTTCGCGAACGTAGTATTCAGAGCGGGCGAGGTAAAACTCAGCCTGCAGCCAACGGGCGTCGAGACCGCTAACTTTTTTTTCAGCCTTTTCGAAGTAAGTTAAGGCCTTTGCAGTATTTGCCTTTGCCGCCCAAACTTTGGCCAAATTGTTTAGTGCAATGGCCTCACCATATACCTCTCCGTTGTCTTGCCTGATTCTTAAGGCTTTTTCTAACAAGGGAAGTGCTTCGTCCGGTTTTTTCCTAAGCAACAGAACCTCTGCCTCATTGTTAAGCGCTCCGGCCAAGGTTGAAACATCGCCTGTTTGCTCGGAAATGACAACAGCTTGAGCGTAGTTCACCAAGGCACTGTCGAGATTTCCTGCATTAAAAAACGCTGTGCCAATGCCCAAATGCGACCGGCCGGCAGCTTGAAGGTTGCCGTTTTGATGATGTCCGGACAGGCCTAAACGATGATGGTAAACCGATCGCAAGTATTCTTTTTGGCTCGAGTAAGCGTGACCAAGGTTAGTGTGAATTTCGGCCAGCATCGGCCTGTCTTTCTTTGTCTCGGCAATGCGTAAAGCGCTAAAATACTGCGCAATACTCTGTGGATACCTCGCCTGATAGAAGTATACAACTCCAAGGTTACTGAGCGCTTTGCATTCTCCATGCTCATCACCCGATTGCCGGTAAGCTAACAGTGCCTTCTGAAAATGCCTTTCTGCCTCAATGTAGCGTCCCTGATGCATAACGCTTAAGCCCAAAAGGTTTGCTGTAACAGCCACTTCCGCAACTGTCCCAATTTGTTCCAGTGAAGTTAGGGCCACTTTAGCCAGTTTTTCGGCAGTCGAGAGTTTCCCTTTCCCATACCAGGCCGAGGCCAAAGCCTTGGTCGATAAGGCTATTCCTCGCTCAAAGCCTGCTTGGCGACTAAGGCTGTCGGCTAATTTTGCAGTTTGATAGCTTTTCTCCGAATCAACCTTTCGGTACTCGTATGACAAGTCCAAAAGGACCTTTATCCGTTGAGTGTCCTTGCTCGTTTTTAGCCTGCGTTCAAGGTCGCTGATCTTCTCTTGGATCTGACCAAACGATACGGCATTAAGCCCCAGAATGAATAGAATTATAAGTCTACATCTCATGTTTTTCATCTCGACAAATATCGTGCAACTGATTCTGAAATGAGTAGAGATATGCGAGAGGAAACATGGGGTTTTATATGCCTTATAAACAGTTATATATGACTGAAATCTGGAACATTATCTTGCAATTTGTAGAGATTGAATTGGAATTAAATCAGCCCTCTACATGCGCTTGTGTTTACCTCAATCTATTGTGGCAATCACTTTTAACTCGATGGCAATCGGAGTCGGAAGACAGTTAATCTCGATGGTAGTCCGGCAAGGCTGATTGTCCTTGAAGTACTCCGCATAAATCCTGTTGTACGTTTTAAAGTCATCCTTCATATTGGTCAGGAATACCGTCACATCCACAATGTTGGCCCACGACGAGCCGGCATCCTCGAGTATGTAACGAATATTGTTAAACACAGACCGGCATTGGGTTTCAATATCATAGCTGATAATTTGACCATGTTCATCCAGCTCTACACCAGGAATTACCTTAGTGCCTCTTTCTCTGGGCCCAACACCCGAGAGAAACAACAAGTTTCCCACTCTTCGCGCATGCGGGTACAAGCCCACCGGTTCGGGCGCTCTTGAAGAATTTATCTGATCCATCTGTTTGTTTTTTCCGACGAAGGTAGTGTTGCTTTGTAAAATTTCTATTTTTGCATCCGCTAAAATTGCAGGGAAAACATTTCCCTCAATTATATGGGGAATTAGCTCATTTGGCTAGAGCGCTTGCCTGGCAGGCAAGAGGTGACCGGTTCGAATCCGGTATTCTCCACAAGCCCTTCAGTTCTTACTGAGGGGCTTTTTTGTTTACAACCTTCAGGTTTACCCCGGCACGATAACGGCTCTGTTTTCCCGTGTTCTCAGCAATGTTGTGGATTGCTAACGACATCCTTCAGCGAGCATTTCCAAAAGGTTGTTTTCTGCAGACTACTTCAAATGTTTAGCGAGTCCTCCATCGAAGTAAACCTCGAATTGAACGAACAAGTACTACACACTCTGGGCTTCTATTGCTCTGACAGTGATGTGGTACCGTGTCGGACCTCTGCCTTTTTTATCATTGACTGAGGCTTGCGGGAAATTTTCCCTATACCGGAAATTAATGGTGTAGTTTAGACACTATGAAAGATGGTTTCTCTAATTTTGAGGGTGGAAAAATTTTCTTCTATGCAACAAGAATCTACAACAGCAATCAACACATTTCTGCAGCGCGTGCTGGGAATGTTGTTCTTGCTCATCAGCACAGGTGTGTTGGCGCAGCAAGCCGGAATTTTTCAAACCTACGCTATAGTAAATCGCGGAAGCGGCAACGAATTCAGAGCCGGAGGCTTCAACGCCGATGGAGCAGCTCCTTTCCAGGACTGGCAATTGGGCAGTTTCTTTCCCAACCAAACCCTCATTCTGAATGGTGGCGAAATCAAGACCTTTAAGAATGGAGGTGGAGATGTATTGGGCGCGGAGATATCGTATCGCGTTTACCCGTTCGGCACAAATGCCAACTTGGTGCCGTTTACGACCATCGACCTGCCATTCAGCGCCAACCTGTTTCCCGCCGGCGATCAACGATGGGCTCGTACCGCGCACAACGTGAACCTCTTGGCTGGCCGCACCGCTGGCACCTGGGTACTCGAAGTGTTTTGGCGTATCCGCACCAATTTGGGCGACCGCTTTGATTCACGCTTTGGTCAAAACTTCCAGGCGTTCTTCAACGTGTTGGCGCCCGCTCCCGCCGGTACGATCTCTGGACCATCTTCAGCTTGCGCCGATGCTACAAATCTGCAATTCAGCGTTCCGGTTATTGCAGGTGCCACCAATTACAACTGGGTGCTTCCCTCAGGTTATTCGATCGCTTCTGGTCAAGGTAGTAACGCCATCAGCATAAATTTAGGGCCATCCGCCGCCAGCGGCACAATCTCCGTTTCCGGACAAAATGCAGCCGGTAGTGGCACCGCTTCCAATATTGCCTTTACCGTAAACCCTATTCCAGCCGCACCGGTCATTACAGCCAATGGCGCATTACAGTTTTGTGAAGGCGGAAGTGTTGAGTTGACTTCGAGCTACGCTACTGGAAACCTCTGGAGCAACGGAGCCACCACGCAGAGTATCGTGATCGACAATAGCGCTTCCTTGAGTGTAGTTCATACCGATGCCAATGGCTGCCAGAGCGGTACTTCGGCTGTGGTGGAAGTAACTGAGTTTGCGAATCCAGCCGCTCCGACCATTACAGCCAATGGCGCCTTGCAGTTTTGTGAAGGCGGAAGCGTTGAGTTGACTTCGAGCTACGCCTCCGGAAACCTCTGGAGCAACGGAGCCACCACGCAGAGTATCGTGGTCGACAATAGCGCTTCCTTGAGTGTAGTTCATACCGATGCCAATGGATGCCAGAGCGGTGCTTCGGCAGTTGTGGAAGTTACAGAGTTCGCGAATCCGGCCGCTCCGACCATTACAGCCAATGGTGCCTTGCAGTTTTGTGAAGGCGGAAGCGTTGAGTTGACTTCGAGCTACGCCGCCGGAAACCTCTGGAGCAACGGAGCCACCACGCAGAGTATCGTGGTCGACAATAGCGCTTCCTTGAGTGTAGTTCATACCGATGCCAATGGTTGCCCAAGCAGCGCTTCGGCTGTGGTGGAAGTAACCGAGTTCGCAAATCCGGCCGCTCCGTTTATTACCAGTTCAGGCAGCACAAACCTTTGCAGCGGTGGTGTGGTAACGCTCAGCTCATCGTATGGAAGTAGAAATGTGTGGAGCACCGGATCGCACAATGCGAGCATTCAGGTTAGTGCAGCAGGTTCGTACACAGTAATACACACCGATTTAAATGGTTGTCAGTCGCCCGCTTCTGCACCGGTAGTAGTAGTTGTCAACCCTGGTGTTTCTCCATGCAGCTTCACCGAATTGAATGCCAGCAAATCGTACAATCCGACCGTATTTAACGACGGGCTGGTAAGCTTCTGTTCTCCGGTAACCCTGCAGGTTCCTCCTCGTATTGATGTAACTTCGGGCAACGCCGGAAACCACTGGTCGTTTATTCGTTACACCAACGAAAATGGACA
>CANHCM010000042.1 GCA_947459155.1 Bacteroidota bacterium
CTATTGCGATATATAGCTAAACCTGTATATTTGCAGCCCATTTCGGCGGGGTAGCTCAGATGGTTAGAGCGCAGGATTCATAACCCTGAGGTCACGGGTTCAACTCCCGTCCCCGCTACAACAAGCCTCCAACACGGAGGCTTTTTTTTGGCCTCGGGTTAGGGTTTGCGCGCCCCTTTTCCGGGCTTCCCGACTGTTCACATCGACTGGTGGATAGATTTCAGGAATGCTTGCCTGAGTGGGTGAGTGTGTATCGTTTTTTTGTAAAAAGAAACCGCAGCTATACGAAACTGCGCTTTCCTGCATTATCCTCTGAAACTACTTATGCCATCGAGCCCGCGAAGTTATTTGGTTGTTTTTATTACTTGCGCTGTTTTACTGAATTGCCAGTCGTTGTTGAGCCAAAAAAGGTATAAAAACACGTTCGGACTTGGCTTTTCGGCAGCCTACAACTTCCAAACCGAGTCGTTCGGAGCAGGATTGCGGGCTTCGGTTCCAATGGGCAAATCGTTCAGTTTGGTTCCCCAGGCAACGTACTTTTTCGCGTTCAATCCTGTGCATGAATTGCATGGACAGGTCAATTTGCATTACCACCCCTTCAGGCTGGGCCGATTTATGCCCTATCTCATCGCAGGAGCCTCGGTGAATCAGTGGTTTAGTTATGCCGCTTCGCCTTACCCGCAGGCCAGGGCGCTGAACTTTCTGGCCGAATTGGGTGCTGGAATTTCTTTTCGAAAGAGAAGTGTGGCCTTCTTTGTAGAGCACCGCTACAATCCCATTTGGCAAGAAGGAACAATTCACCTCGGCGCCCTGTTTTACTCTCGTAATGGGAAATTCGGAGGCCGGCGAAAACCAAACGCCTGTCCGGCCTATCTTTAATCCCGAAAAATCGCGTATGAAAAAGCGTCTCTTTATACACCTCGGATTGTTTTCCTGCCTCAGTCTTTTGGTGATTTCCTGCTCCAAGCAGCGCACCGAAGAGCCTGAGCTGAATACCTACAGCTATCCGCAGAAGTTTATGTTCGACAACCGCCCCGAAGAGCAAACCTTTGTGCTGAATGGCGACTCTGCCGGCCCCATCATTGGCAATCAGGGCACCTATCTGTGGCTCGACAGCAGCCTTTTCATGTTTCCCGGTGGCGGTGATGTGCCCTACCCGATTGTGATTAAGCTCATTGAGATTTACAAGCCCAAAGACATGATGTTGTATGAGCTACCGACAGTTGCCCAAGGTGTGCCGCTCGGTAGCGATGGCGAAATTCGGGTGAAGGCCTTTAAAGATGGCGTTGAACTATTGCTAAAGCCCAATCGCGTATATCCTGTTCGCATGCCTGCTGATGACCCCAACCCATTGATGTCGCTGTGGTACGGAAAAGAGAGCGATGGCGTGGTGGATTGGTTCGATTTGGCATCGGCTGTATCCAATAATCCGGGAATCGACGCGCTGGAATCGGTGCAGCCGCAGGCCGACTCAGGGTTCTACAACATCTTTTCACCCGCATTGGGTTGGCTCAACTTGGACTTTCTGTACAGCTGGAGTGGCGGAGATGCCAATATCAGTCTGAGTTCCGCTACCGACGACCTGAGCGGTGTGATGAAGTTCATTTACATTCCTTCGATTACTTCGGTGGTTCAGGTGTATGGAAACAGCGCAATACCCTTGCCGCCGGGAGTTCCCCTGAAGCTGATTTGCTTCGCTCAGAACCAATCGGGTTCGATGTTCTCCTATTTTCAGGACCTCAACGTAAGCGCCGGAGCTACCACGGTAGAAGTAACCATGGCTCCGATTACCGATGCGGCATTGATTGATGCGCTGAGCAACCTGTAAGGCCTGTTTTTACCAAGCCTTGATGGCTGGATGACCCCGACCAATTGACCGGGCAATTGGTCTTCGAAACGTTGAACTCGTTGTGAGCATTTCGTGAAAAACACCAATACGCATTCCTCCACCTTGAAGCAGCGCAGCCTTTCCCAAAAGTGGCTCAGGCGTTCAGCCTTGATTTTGCTCTGTGTGCTCTTGTTGTCGGCGCTCGGCGCGATGATCTGCCACGAACATGTGGAGCAACGTACCGAACAGTTCACGTTCGATACCATCGAGCAAGTTCCTTTTCAGCGCGTTGGATTGGTGTTGGGCACTTCGAAGCAGGTGCGTGGTGGACAAAGCAACTTGTATTTCAAATACCGCATGGATGCTGCCGAAGCCTTGTTTAAACAGGGCAAGGTGGAGCATTTGGTGCTAAGTGGCGACAATGGTAGCATTTTCTACAATGAGCCTGTGGATATGAAGAATGAGCTGCTGAAACGGGGCATTCCGCAAGACCGGATTCACCTCGATTATGCCGGCTTTCGCACCTTCGATTCGGTATTTCGGATGGAGGCTATTTTCGGACAGAAGGCTTTCACCATTATCTCGCAGGAGTTTCACACCCAACGGGCGGTTTTCATTGCGCAATCGCTCGGCCTTCAGGCATTTGGGTTTAATGCCCGTAATGTGGGCGCCTCCGGCGGGATGAAAGCCCGGTTCAGAGAGTATTTGGCCCGCGTACGGGTGATTCTCGACGTGTGGTTCGGGGCAAAACCGCGGTTTCTCGGCGAGCGGATTGTCATCCCCGCGTAGCGGAGCGTCACCCTTTACTCCTGCTTAACAAAGCTCTGCGTCTCCACCCGTCCGTCTTCGAAACGGCAGCGCACGAGGTATAGGCCTGCGGCCAGATGACTAAGCGGAAAGGTGTGCATTTCGGCGCTGCGAGAGACCGTTGCTGCGGCTAAAATGCGGCCCTCGATGCTGAGCAGCTCCATCAAGCGTGGACGTTCACCGGTGAACTTCACCTGTATCGCTTCCCTGGCCGGGTTTGGAAAGAGCTGTACAGACGATTTCGCATCGAGGATCGGTTTTGCGATGCCGAGGCTGCTATCGAGCTCAGCGAAGGTATATTCACCAAGTCGAAGGCTGTCGAGCACAAAATTTCCAAACTTATCGGTTGTGCTGCTAAACGTGGTCCGCGTAGCGGGAAGCACCTGCCAATCGCTGCGGTTGTCGGGGCGCCACAGCAGCTGAAGCTTTGTTTCGTCGATCACCAAATCGTGGTCGAGCCAACCGGAATTGGTACCCAGCGTGCGGCCATTGTAGGTGAATTTCAAGGATGCCCTGTAGTCGGAATTGAGGCGTCCATCGACCTTCCAGTAACGGTTCGGTGAAAGGCGATAAGGGACTGATTGTGTGATAAATGGATCAGGTGAAACCCAGTAATGCTCCACCCTCAAAAACACCGAATCCTGCACCGCAGTTGTGTTGACCTCGAGCAGGGCATTGAGCCAGTTTACGTTGCCTGTATTTTTAATGAAGCGTTCTTCGGCGGTAACCGCGTGAGAGATGGCTTCATTGCGGTTGAGATAAACCATGAGCGGATTGAAATCGAGGGCGAACTCAGCACTGTCGATGGGTCCGCTGAGGCTTACCTGACGATGCTCCAGGCTTAAATCGGCACTTCGAAAGCTAATTTGGAAGGGCACATTTCGGTAGTTGTGGGTGTTTCCGGCCGATTTTTGCCGAAACCAGACCTTCACAAGGGCGCCATCGTAACGAAACGAATCAACTTCAAAACCGGCCCAGCCTGGCGTATCAACCCAATCGGTAAAGTAATCGTCTAAATCGAGTCCCGAAGAGGCTTCCAGTGCATCGCGAAGATCGTTGGAAGTGGCGTGGTTGAATGCGAAATTGTTCAGGTAGTTGCGCAAACCCTCAAAGAAGAGTGTATCGCCCATGTAGGTGCGGAGCGTGTGTATTTTGTCGGATGGCAATTCGTAGGTGTGATTGCTGTAGGTGTATTCATGCGGAACGTTGCTCAGTGGCCAATAGCCGCCGTCGCGCACATGGGCGAAGTTGAGCATCTCGCGGTGGTTTGAGCGCACGTTGTTGTCGTAGGTTTGTCGCGAAATAATCCATTCATCGAACAGTCGCTCGCAATAGGAAGCCCAGCCCTCGTTGAGCCACATTTCGGAAGCCGTGCGGCAGGTGGCCAAATTCCCAAACCAGTTGTGCGCCAGCTCATGCGCCATGATGTGCTGGTTTGCCCCTGCGCCTGAACTAATTAAAGCCCGTGGGTAGGCAATATTGGTGGCATGCTCCATGGCTCCGGCCATAAATGGCACCGCAACATAACCAATACGGTCCCAACGATACGGCCCAAAATGTTCCTCAAATTCGTGGAAGATAGGCTCCAGACTTACGAAGGCATTTTTCAAAGGCGTTGTATCGGCCGGAGCAGCCACAAGTTTCACGTTAAGCTCGGGGTTCAGTATGGAGTTATAGGTGTTGTTCACCTCAGCATAACCCGCCACGGCCACTGAAGCGAGGTAAGTTGGAATTTCCTGGTTGAGCTTCCAAACGCGGGTACGGAGGCCACTTTCAACGGTGTCTGACATCAACAAACCACCACAATAGGCTCGCTGGCTTTCTGGAGTAATCACGGTTATGTCGTATAAACTGCGTTCCACGAAATTGTCGAAACACGGAAACCAAACCCGACCAAAGTTGTGCGGATCGGCTAAAAAGCCAACACCAATATTGTAGGCATAACCACTTTCAAAGCTAAAACCCCCGAATCCAGAAGCATCTTCGACAGGTGTACCCCGGTAAAATACCTGCACCGAATCGACGTCGTTCGTGCTGAGGTTTTGCAGCAAAGCGATGTTCAATTTCGAGCCTTGCTGGCTAAAGCTAAGTGTGTTGTTGCCCGATTTTACCGAATCGACCGTTAAGGCTTCGAGATCGAGCACCAAGGTCGTGATGCCATCCACCCTCGCATTAAAAAACACCTCGCAAGAGGCATCGAGAACCTGAGCCGGCAAGGCTGAAAAATCGAGGTGTATGGAGTAACGGGTAATGTCGATGCTGTCAGAGCGAGGGTCGAGGGCTGCTGCGTCGGGTGTGCGGATGGCCGATTTGTGCGAACAACCGGTATGTTGGGCTAAACTGCTGGAAGCAAAAAGCAAAAGCCCCAATGCCGAGGATAAAATGCGATACATAAAGCAAAAATGCAGAAAAATCGGTGTGTATTCACCCTTGAATGTGGACGATTTTGCGCTGAAAATCAGTTACAGCGCTTGCACACCCCTTCGGCCACCAAACTTAGTCTGACCAAGTTAAATCCATTCGGCATAGACACGCGCGGATAGTGCTCTATAGGCAAACAGTAAACATTGCTACAAACAGTGCATTGAAAGTGCAAATGTTCGTCGACATGCGTATGGGTGCTGCAGTTATCCATGCACAAGGCAAAGCGGGCGACACCTTCGCGGTCGAGCACTTTATGGATGATGCCATGTTCTTCGAATGTATTGAGGGCGCGGTAAAGCGTTACCCGGTCGGCCTCTCCCCCAACCTGCTGTTCCAGGTCGGCATGCGAAACGGCATGCTCGGTGGCATCCATTATTTCGAGCAATAACCGACGTACAGGCGTACTGCGCAAGCCATGGCGCTTAAGAAGACTGGCCGATTCCATAGATGCAAATGTAAGGGGAATAAACAATGCAACACTATTGCATTTGCAACGATATTGCTCTAATTTTGCCCGACAATGTTGAGGCGCTTGTTTTTTCTTGTCGGGCCGGCATTACTGTGCTTGTTTTCCACCCTGCTGCGTTCGCAGGATGTGTCGATACGCGGCGTAGTGTTAACACCTGAAAAAGAGCCTCTTCCCGGAGTTTCGATCCTCCTCCATGAGTTATCCAAAGGCACCCAAACCAACGAAAAGGGAGAATTTGAATTCAAGCAGGTAAAGCCCGGAAAGTACCACCTTCACCTACAGCTTTTGGGCTATAATGCGGTCGACAAGGACATCTACCTGAGTACAGCACCGCTACTCCTTGAGTTTGTGATGGTACCTGCGGCTTTGGAGCTGCGAAACATCATTATTGAGGAGAGTATCCTCAAAACAGCCCGCCGCGAGCAAAGTCAGACGTTAGCGGTAATGGACAAGTCTGCCTTGCTTAAGAACGGAAATGCCTCCTTGGTGCGCATGCTGGAGAGCATTCCGGGCATTAACAGCATTAACACGGGAATGGGCGTTTCGAAGCCGGTGATTCGCGGTTTAGGATTTAACCGTGTGGTGGTGGCTGAAAATGGCATTAAGCAGGAAGGGCAACAATGGGGGGGCGACCACGGACTTGAGATTGACCAGTTTGCTGTGGAACGTGTGGAAGTACTGAAAGGTCCAGCCTCCTTGATGTATGGCTCCGACGGCATTGGCGGTGTGGTGAGTATTCGTCCGGCACCGGCACCGGCCCGAAACACGGTGGAAGGTGCCTGGCTGGGAACTGCACGCAGCGTGAACGACTTCGTGGCCAATTCGGTAGCGGTGGGACTTAATCGCAATGACAACTTTTTCAGGATTCGCCTATCCACGCAGGACTACGCCGACTATCGCATACCGGCTGACTCGTTCCTGTACAACTCGTACATCTTACCCCTGGTGAATCGCCGGTTGAAGAATACCGCCGGCCGTGAGCGTAATGTGCAGGTGATGGCCGGCATCAGTCGCAAATGGGGAACAAGCAGCATTACGGTAAGTCGCTTTGATCAATCGGTGGGCTTGTTTTCCGGTGCACATGGAATTCCACGCAGCTACCAGTTGGTCGACGATGGTGATGTGCGCAACATCGACCTTCCCCGTCAACGCGTAATTCACCACAAGGTAATCTCGAACACCAGCGTGATGTTGGGTAAGAACTGGATGGAGATTGACCTTGGGTTTCAGGACAATTACCGCCGCGAGTTTTCCTTTCCCCATGCGCATGGTGTGGGTCCAACTCCTTCGGGAAATCTGGAATTGGAATTCAGACTTCGCACCTACAGTAGCAACATTCGCTACCATTTAAAGGAAACCGATAAGGCTGCCTGGGTTTTAGGCGCTCAGGGAACGCTGCAGGAGAACTGTATTGGAGGCTTTTCTTTCCTCATTCCCAATTTCGGAACCCAAACAGCGGGCTTGTTTGCTTTTCGGAAGCATGAGATTAACGAGCGTTTCATTTGGAATGTCGGCATTCGCTTCGACTACGGAAACGTGCGCACGGAGCGTTTCATGAGGGCGGTGTATGCCGACTCGGTAACCATTCTGGGCTACGTTCAGGCCAGTCCGGAGTTAAACCGCTTTTTCCGCACCCTTTCGGGAAGTGCGGGACTGTCGTGGCTGCCCTCTGAACGCTGGAATGTGAAGTTAAACTTCGGCTCCGGTTACAGAATGCCCACAGCGCCGGAGTTGACGGCCAATGGCGTTCACCACGGGTCGTTCCGCCACGAGCAGGGCGATTCTCTGCTGGGCATTGAGCGCGGCTTGCAAACCGACCTCGCCCTGAACTATACCAACAAACGCTGGGAGTTTAGTCTGAGTCCATTCCTAAACTACTTTCAGGACTTCATCTTTTTAGATCCGCAGCCCTTCTTTTCGCCGCTGCCCGACGCCGGCCTGATTTACCGTTTCAACCAGGCTGACGCTTTGCATGTGGGCGCTGAATTTCAAACCGACCTACACCTCACAGACGCGCTGCACCTGGCATTCAACGCGCAATTTGTTCAAGGCACCAACCTCGAAACCTGGTATCCTTTGCCGTTCACCCCACCGGCTCAGGCCCGTTTGGAGGCGGAGTACACCTGGGAGCGAAAAGACAAGCGTTTAACCGACATCTTTGCCGGCATTCAGCTGCATGGTGCGGCGGCCCAGAACCGTGTTGCCCGCAACGAGCCGGCCACGCCATCATTCGGCCTTGTTCACCTTTCGGCCGGCACCTTCATCCGCCTCGGAAAAACAAAGTTGCAATGCATACTAAACATTCAGAATGTATTGAACAGCCGATATTACGCGCATTTAAACCGATATCGAATGCTGAACCTGCCTGAGGCGGGCAGAAACGTGATGATGACCATAGTAGTACCATTCAACAGGCCATGGAAAGGAGAGGAAGCGAAATGATGAGGCCCCTTTTGATTCGCTTGTGGTTGTTGGCTTTGCTGCACGTGCATTTGCCGGAGCAGTGGCATCATCTGGTGCATCAGCATGAGCATCGGGTGCACGTTTGGGATGGCAGCACCACATTCGATACGCCGCATCAGCACTGCATAACGGGCTGGGATTATATGATGCCCGCCGAAAGCGGCGGATGGCAGACTCAATCACCTTTGCCATCGATCCAAAAGCGTCCATACTTCATCAAAGATTCACAATCAGAACATCGCGACCCGCTGTTTTGCCGAATGCGAGGTCCACCCTTACGCTTTGCCTGACAAACAACGCTTTCAATTCATTTAAAAACGCATTCAATTCAAACCCATGAAATTTCAAATCAAATCACTTTTAACCCTTTTTTCAATTGCCATCATCAGCTTTTCAACCTCTTGTAAGAAAGATGAGCCAGACACTCAAGCGCCCGTGATTGTTGCGGTTGAAGAGCCTCTGAACGATGACACCTTGTATACAGGCAATGAGCTGCATGTAGACCTAAAGGTAACCGACAACGAAGGACTTTCGCAGGTAAAAATCGACATCCACTCCGCGGAGGACGGTCACAGTCATGGTAAAATTGCCGATGGCGCCTACTGGGAAGAGATCCGCATTGTGAATGTTACGGGAACTTCGTACGACATGCACGAGCACATCGACATTCCAGCAACCGCTGCAGCCGGTAAATACCATGTAATCATTACGGCTGTTGACAAAGCGGGCAACCAGAGCGCAGTCACCGAGCGCGACATTTACATTCTCAACTCAGGCGACCTTGTTGCTCCATTAATCACGATTACTGGTCCAACCGCGGGAAGCAGCGTAACCGCCGGAGGCATGCTCACGGTTGCCGGTAGCATTGCCGATAACGATGAGTTGTACGAAGTGAAGGTGATGGTATACCGCGGAAGCACACTGGTTTACGAGTGGGAAACCGAAACCACAGTAGCCACTTATGCTTTGGAGCACAGTATTAACACCACAGGTTGGGCGACCGGCAATTACAAGGTTGAAGTGAAGGCTTACGACCATGTGATGAACCACTCTGATACCGATGTGGAGATTACCGTGAACTAAACGATTCTCAAACCCCAATTAGCTTGAAAAGGCGGCCTCAAAAGCCGCCTTTTTTTGTTTACGAAAGCAGCCATAAAGCAGGTCATCGCTCACCGTTCAAAATAATCGTATTCAATTAGTTACGCCCCAAAACGCCGGTCAACCCTAGCCCGCTTAGGCCAAATCTTTATCCAAACGAAACCTCCTCTCGCTGCCCCTGCATACACACAGTCCATTGAAAAGCCAAAGACGGATACAAGCGCAATTGTTGAAAGTTATGAAAACACTTATTAACCAAAGTGTTGATATCTAAACGTTTATAAACGTTTAACGCTTGCAGGGATACTCAGAATTCACGTTCTTGACTCTGGGGAGGAGGTTGGAGGCCCCCGCAAGTCCGCCACCCGAAATCCCCGAATTCACTACACATTTAAATCAATCCACCCGGACTTCAACCTTATCTTCAGCTAAATTTCCTTACTTTCATGCAGCCTATATGAAACTTGCTGAGCTACGTTGGATTGAAGCCGGCTACCATTGTCTTGGTGAGCTGGGGCCGCCGGGTGTGAAAATCGAGACCCTGGCCAAAATGCTGGGTGTTGCCCGCTCCTCCTTCTATCACCACTTCTCCGACTGGGAAATCTTCATGGAACTGCTGCTGCAGCATCACTGCAACCGCGCCCGTCAACTGTCAGAAAAAGTAAAAGCCTGCAAAAGCATGGACGGCGATTTCCTGGAAAGGCTCCAAGAACATCAGAACGACCTTTTTGTAAACCGTCAGCTGAGAATTCATCGCAACAACCCGGCCTACCTGTTGGCCTTCCAGCACGCCAATGCCCTGGTCAGAGACGCCATTTTACCCGTTTGGGCTGGCTACATCCAACAAGAAAAAGACTACTCCTTTGCCGCCCAGCTTTTTGACGTAATGGCCGATGTGTTTTACCAAAGAATTGTCCCCGGTAAGCCATTAACCACCGGGGACATGAAACTGTTTCTGGTCGAATTCACAAGCTTGATCGGCTCATTGGCCAAACAGAGCGGACTTGTTTTGGCCTACCGTTGAACCACCAGCTTTTGAGTTTGCACTGCTTTGGGGGTTATCAGGCGAAGGAGATAAGTACCGGCCGGAATGGAAGGCATGGTGAATGACAGCTCCACTTGGTGGCCCTCCCAAATCAAACGCCCTTGAAGGTCGATGAGCTGGATGTTTTGAATCGAAGAGGGATTGCTGCAGTTGATCTTTAAAGACTGACCTGCAACTACCGGGTTTGGCGAACAGCTGAAGCCGGGCAATGCACTTGAAGAAAATCCGGTTTCGTCGCTGAGGAAGTAACGTACAAATGCCGCATCATTGTTAGAACCGGTAAAGCCCTTACCGGCCAAAATCGCCCTTCCGTCCGACTGAAAGCAAAGGGCATTCGCTTCGTCGAAAGCGGTATCGATGGTCGTTGTTACAAACTGTCCGTTTTCGCCCCAGGAATTGTCGGCACTGCCATCCAGGTTTAACCTTACAAAAAGGAAATCGCGGTCGTCGAAGAAGAAACCACCCGTGGTACCACAAGCATAAAGCTTGTTGTCGCTGCCCACCTTGAGGTCGTAAAACACGTCCTGAACATTCTCATCGAAACGGAAAATGCCTGCATTCCCAAACTGTGCGTCGGCAAGGCCACTGGCATCATACTTCAGCAGGATGGCATCGAACGAAAAATCAAGCTGCGTGGTGTAACCGCCAACATAAACATTGCTTGAGGCGTCCACGCCGAGTGCAAAGGCCGACTCGGTGTACTGCTGCGAGATAGGCACAATATGGTAACCGCCGTTGCCGAACGAGGCATCCAACATACCGGCAGCCGTGTAGCGAGCGACCAGCATGTCGAGGTTCGTTTGTCCGTCGGGAGTTATCGGCAATGCATAATGTCCGGCAACTACAATCCGGCCCTGTGCATCGAGGGCAATGCGGTAGAAGTTGTTGTCCTCATTCATCACCGCGAAGCGAGCCACACCATCAATCCCAAATTGAGTATCGAGACTGCCATCCGCATTGATGCGCACAATACAAGGCTCGTTCTGAAAGCTCGCGTTCAACGATTTTCCGGCCAGTAACAGGCGACCTGATGCGTCGATCTCCATGTCGTAACAGAAATCATCGGCCGGACCAAGGTCGTAGGTCATCACACCATTCGTCCCAAAACCGGCATCAGGAGTTCCGTTCGCAGTGAGTTTGAGCAACAGTACCGAAAAGATAAACTGGTCGTTCGCGGCTGCACCGGCTACCCAAATGCTTCCATCGGGCATGGGCCTCACCGAATAGGCGTAGCTCTCGTTAAAGGATTGCAAAATAAAGGAGCCGTTGTTGCCAAAAGATGGATCGAGTGAGCCATCAGCCAACATTCTTAAAACCAGTAGTTTACCGGAAAAAGCGGGAGTGATGGCTGTTCCAACCGCCAGAATTTTGTCGTCGCCCGGCTGCTGAGTTATATCGGTTATATTGTCTTGAAAACCGAAGTCGTACCACACCTTTCCATCATTGGAAAAAGATGGATCTAAGGCTCCGGGTTGCGCAAAAATCAGTGCGCTGCACACACTCAGCAAGCACATTAACAAGGATTTAGGAAGATGTTTTTTCATAGCACGGCAAAGATGAACAATCCATCCGTACTAATCTGTACAGGAGTGTACAGCCTATTCTGCCGAAGGCTCCTTGAATGCAGTCTTGAGCATGGCCATTTGGATGGCTGTTGACGCAGCCTCATCGCCTTTGTTGCCATGAATACCACCGCAGCGGTCGAGGGCCTGCTGGAGGTTATCGACCGTTAGCACACCAAAAATTACAGGCACCGCCTGGGTGGCGCAAAGCTGTGCAAGGCCAACCGTAACGCCCTGACAGATATACTCGAAATGGGGTGTGTCGCCGCGTATTACCGCTCCAATGCAGATTACCGCATGGGTGTCGGAGTAGCGGAGGGCCTGTGTAGCACCGGAAATAAGCTCCCAGCTTCCGGGAACGTAAACCACCGTGATATTCTTCCGGCTTGCTCCATTAGCCAGCAGCGTCTCAACACAGCCGGTTTCAAGGGCGAGGGTGACTTCCCGATTCCAGGTTGCCACCACCAGGGTAAAATGAAGATGGTCAATGCTACCCGCATTGACCATCTTGTTTGCTGAAAGATTTTGGTTGGCTGATGACATTATTCAGGGCCTACTTTCCGCCTTTTTGCTGAATCATCAGCTCGGCGCGGGCAATGTATTTTTCAACCTCGCGGCTCTCGTTGGAGCTGAAAAAGTCTTTGCGAATTTTTTGGTATGCCTCCAAAGCCTTGGCGTAATCGCCTTTCTCTTCGTAAGCCAGACCGGCCTTCATGAGGAAATATGGAGAGCTAAATGTGTTTTCGTTCTTACCGGCTGCCTTGGTGTACATCTCAATCGCCTCGTCGAGCTTGCCCAGTTCGAGCAAGGCATCACCCTTCATGCCTAATGCGAATGAGCTCAGCATGATGTCGCTGCCGCTAAACTGATCGAGCTGATCGATGGCTTCCTGGTATTTGCCCAAGTTCAGGTAGCAGCTACCGGCGTAGTAATGTGCAAGGTTAGCCGCATCGGTTCCACCGTAGTTTTCAATGATCGACAAGAAGCCTTCAGCCTTGTCTTTCCCATTGAGAGCCAGATTGAAAGAATCTTTCTCGAACAACATTTGAGCGCGGAAAATGGCCGACTGAGCTTCCATTTCGCGGGGCTTAACAACGTATTGACGATAGGCGAAAAATCCTCCCACAACCAATACGATACCGCCAATGACCATCAGCAGCAGGTTGCGGTTTTTCTCAATGTAGAGCTCGGTCTTCGTGAGGGCGTCCTCCACGTTTACCATAGGATCGTTCGTGGTTTCGGTATTCTTGGCCATAAAGGAATTTCGCAAAATGAGGCGCAAAAATAGCGTTTTTTTAATACCAAACACTTTCTATTCTTATCCACAAAACAAAGCCAAGACCTGCATCAAAGGCCTATCTTTGTGCCATGCAATTGCTCAGTTTGTCGTTATTGAACTACCGAAGCCACGCCGAAAAGCGGTTCGAATTCAACGAACAGGTGGCGGTGTTTACCGGACCCAACGGCAGCGGTAAAACGAACATTCTCGACGCCTTGCATTACCTGGCCTTTACGAAAGGCTTTTTAAATCCGGCCGACAACTCCAACATTCTCCGCGGCGAAGCCTTCTTTATGATCGAAGGAAAGTTTGAGATGGATGGCCGTACCGATGCTGTTTCGGTTGGTCTCAAACGCGGCCAGGCCAAGGCCATGCGCCGGAATGCCAAAGAGTATCAAAAGCTTTCGGAACATATCGGATTGTATCCGCTGGTGCTCATCGCCCCCACCGACATCGTACTGATCACCGGTGGCAGCGAAGAACGCCGTAAATTCATCGACAGCCTTATTGCCCAGTTTAACCGAGGCTATCTCGACCGGCTGATTCGCTACAACAAACTCATCCAACAGCGCAATGCCCTGCTCAAACAAGGAAATGCCGACCGCAGCCTGCTCGAGATTCTCGATATGCAACTGTCGGAATGGGCTCCTGCCATTCATGCCGACCGTGCAGCCATCCTCAACCGGCTCGAGCCCCTCTTTTGCAATTACTACCGCTTTTTGAGCGGTGAGCGCGAAATGGTAAGCCTGCATTATAAATCGGCCTTGCACGACAGCAGCATGGAAGAGCTTTTGCTCAAAAGTGCTGAGCGCGACCGTGTGATGCAGTACACCACCGAAGGCATCCACAAAGACGACCTCGACATTGCCGTTAACGGACTGCCCATCAGGCGTTTCGCCAGTCAAGGACAGCAAAAATCGATACTCATCGCCCTCAAACTGGCGCAGTTCGACCTGATCAGGGCTGAGAAAAGCATCAAACCACTGCTCTTGCTCGACGATATTTTCGAGAAACTTGACCAGGACCGCATTACCGCGCTCATGAAGCTGGTGAGTCAGCAGCATTTTGGGCAAATCTTCATTACCGACTCTCATCCCGAACGGGTGGCCGAAATCCTGGGCAGTATTGATTGTGCCTTCGACCGCTTTTCCATTGAGCCCACGGCCATGGCCGAAACCCAAAACACCGATTAACCGAGCCCTTAGTCATGCGAAAAAAGTCGAATGAAAGTGCCGTTTCCGAATTGCTCGAGCAGATGCTGGGGCAATATGGCCTCTTAGACGGTTACCGCGAATACCGCGTGGTAAAGGCCTGGGAAGAGGTGGCCGGAACCATGGTGGCCAAGCGCACCCGATCGGTCAACTTCAAAGACGGCATTTATTACGTAAGCATCGAATCGCCCGCCCTGCGCTCCGAACTCAGCTTTTTACGTACAGCGCTCTTACAGCGGCTGCGCGAACTGGCAGGGCCCAAACTGGAAATTAAAGACCTCGTATTCAGGTAGCCTGTCCGAGACGCCAAATGAGGGCAAGCACGAGCAAGCTTCCGCAGCGTCGCGTTTCGGAGCGCATGAAAATTGCCGGAGGCCCGAATGCAGCGCACCATTAAAATTCGCGTTTCGGTGTGAGCTATCTTAAGGTGGGCGCATGCCTCGCTGATGCCCTCCGAGCACCTTTGCTTTCTCGCCGGGCACCGCGTGTTCCGCTGCTACTCCTTGTAGGTCGGCTACGCGCCGCCCCTACAAGGGGGTATTCGCTTCACCCGCTTGCGCGAAATCTCAACGCAGTCGCTCCCAGACTCCCTTTAACGCCCACTTCAACTCTCACACTCTCTTCGATCTCACACCCACACCCACACCCACACTCACTCTGGCTTTCAGCTTCACTCGCTTGCGCGAAACCGAAAGAGATCCGCTCCCTGACTCGATATCACGCTCAAGCTCTACGCTCTCACACTTGCACTCACTCTGTATTTCAGCTTCACTCGCTTGCGCGAAACCGCAACAGAGTCCCTCCCAGACTCCCTTTAACGCTCACTCCCACTCTCTTCGCTCTCAAACTCACACTCACTCTGTATTTCACTGTGCTCGCTTGCGCGAAACCGAAAGAGATCCGCTCCCAGACTCGATATCACGCTCAAGCTCTACACTCTCACACTCACACTCACTCTGGCTTTCAGCTTCACTCGCTTGCGCGAAACCGAAAGAGATCCGCTCCCTGACTCGATATCACGCTCAAGCTCTACGTTCTTACACTCACACTCACTCTGTATTTCACTGTGCTCGCTTGCGCGAAACCGAAAG
>CANHCM010000043.1 GCA_947459155.1 Bacteroidota bacterium
CTGTTCAATCAAAAGGTAGTGATCACTACCAATGCGCCAGAAGTGGTGAATGCAGATTTTGTACTCACCGCCGATGGCATTCAGGAACCTTTAATCACAACCATTGCTAACACCGTCGATGCTCAGGTTGCCTTGTTTCCCAATCCGGCAAATGACCTCCTTTGCATCCAAACTTCAGGGCTAGGATACTCTGAGCTGCGAATTTTCGACTTACAAGGAAGGGCCGTTATGCAACAGCCTATTTCTGAAACCTCAACCTGGCTTAATGTTTCGGCTTTACAGCCGGGCATCTACATGCTGCAACTGTCAAATAAAAATCAACAATCGGTGATGATGAAGTGGGTGAAGCTGTAGGACTTTGAGAGGATTTTTATCCACAATGTCCACTCAAATTATTTTTCCCCTATCTTTGCCGACCTTTGACAAAAAAACCGTGCCTACGGACTATTTTCAGCAGTTTGCCATCCAATTTCCCGGCCTTGCCGATGGAGATCACCGTTTCGAATATGAAATCGGCGATGATTTCTTTCAGGCGCTGGAATATGCTGTAGTAGAGAAAGGTAAGGTGAATGTAGAGGTATTCCTCAACAAGAAGCCCAATCTGATTACACTTCGGTTTCAGTTCAAAGGACAGGTTCAGGTTACTTGCGACCGCTGCGCCGGAAACTACGATTTCCCGGTAGAAGGCGAGCAACGCTTGATCATACAAATTGGAGATGGCGAAGCCGATGACGATGAGTTAATCATCCTTCCCAGAGGCGAATTCGAGTTTAATGTTGCTCAACATTTGTACGAGTACATTGCACTCTCCCTGCCGCTCCGCGTGGTGCCCTGTGAAGAAAGCGGCGACACCACAATGTGTGATCAATCCGTTATCAACAAGCTCGAGGAGCTCATCCGAACAGAGACCGACACGCCCCTCGATCCGCGTTGGGAGAAACTCCGGGGACTGAACACTTCAGACAACTAACAGTAGAACGACATTTCATAAATACACACCATGGCACATCCGAAACGAAAAATTTCGAAAACCCGCCGCGATAAACGCAGAACGCACTACAAAGCAGAAGCCCCTACTTTGGCAAAATGCTCAACCACAGGCACCATTCACCTCTACCACAGAGCTTACTATGTGGATGGCGCGCTTTACTACAAAGGGAAGCTTCTCGTTCCGGCCAAGGTTACTGCCTAATACAGGCTGTTGAGGCAAGCTGATGCAAATCGGACTCGACGTAATGGGGGGCGATTTCGCGCCCGAAGCCACTGTTCAAGGAGCCATTTTGGCTAAACAGGTTTTGCCTGAAGAGGTGGGTATTACCCTAATCGGAGATGCTGAACTCATTCATGAAAATCTGCTTAGTAATGGTGTTTCCCCTGCCGACTTTCGCATAGTCCATAGCGAGTCGGTCATCGAAATGGGAGAAAACCCCACACGCGCCTTCACGCAAAAAGCCGACTCCAGCATAGGTATTGGCTTTAAAATGTTGAAGGATGGTCAATTGGACGCCTTTGCCGGTGCCGGTAACACGGGCGCAATGCTGGTGGGCTCTGTATTGAGCGTTAAAACCATCGAAGGCATTCAGCGCCCTTGCATCATGTCGCTCCTACCCAAAGAAAAAGGAGGCTACGGAATTTTACTCGATGTGGGCAGCAATGCCGATTGCAAACCGGAAACGCTTTTGCAATTCGCGCTTTTGGGCTCTATGTATGCTGCCTCTGTTTTGGGCATTGAAAACCCTAAAGTGGGACTAATAAACATTGGCGAGGAACCCGAAAAAGGCAACCAGCTCGCACTCGCGACTTACCAATTGCTGAGTGCCAGCGACGATTTCCATTTTATCGGTAACATCGAAGGGCGCGACCTTTTCAATGCCAAAGCCGATGTGATGGTATGCGATGGCTTCACCGGAAATGTGGTCCTGAAGCTGGCCGAGTCGTTTTACTGGCTCTTCAAAAAAAGAGGTTTTTCTGATCCTTACCTCGATCGCTTCAATTATGAAGCCTATGGCGGAACGCCTATTTTGGGAATTAACGCCACCGTAATTGTTGGCCACGGTATTTCAAATGCCAACGCAATTAAGAATATGATTCTCCTTGCGCACGATGTGCAGAAGGCAGGATTGACCCATAAAATAAAAGCTGTTCTTCACCATGAGTAAAATCCACGCTGCCATTACAGGGGTGCACGGTTATGTTCCCGATTACGTCTTGAGTAACAAGGAACTGGAAAAAATGGTCGACACCTCCGATGAGTGGATTCTTACCCGAACCGGAATTAGTGAACGCCGAATCCTCAAAGGCGAAGGTCTTGGAGTTTCCGACATGGCCGTTCACGCCGTGAAAGGGCTTCTCGAAAAAACCAACACCCGTCCCGAAGACATCGAACTGGTTATCTTTTGCACGGTAACTCCTGACCTGGTATTTCCGGCTTCAGCCAATATTCTCTGCGATAAAGCAGGCTTGGTCAATGCCTGGGGGTACGACCTCGGCGCCGCTTGTTCAGGTTTCCTTTTCGGACTGACCACCGGTTCTAAATTCATTGAAAGCGGAATGCACAAAAAAGTAATCGTGGTGGGCGGCGATAAGATGTCGGCCATTATCGATTACACCGATCGTGCGACATGCGTAATATTTGGGGATGGCTGCGGCGCCGTATTGTTGGAGCCTACCGAAGAAGCAGTTGGACTGATGGATGCCGACCTCCATTCCGATGGTTCAGGGCGCACCTTCCTCCACCAGAAAGCCGGTGGTTCAGTTAAGCCGGCCAGTCACGAAACCGTTGATGCCCGCGAGCATTTCGTATACCAGGAAGGCAAGCAGGTATTTCGCTTTGCGGTAACCAATATGGCCGAATCTGCCGCTACAGTAATGGAACGGAATCACCTCAAGCCCGAAGATGTGGCCTGGCTCGTTCCTCATCAGGCCAATCTGAGAATTATCGATGCCACCGCAGATCGCATGGGGGTAGGACGTGAGAAAATCATGATCAACATCCAAAAGTTTGGGAATACCACCAACGGAACCCTGCCACTTTGCCTGTGGGAATGGGAGAAACAATTGAAAAAAGGAGATAACCTCATTTTAGCAGCCTTCGGCGGAGGATTTACCTGGGGAGCAGTGTGGCTGAAGTGGGCATATTCTGCTTAATTGTTCGACCTATTCCGAATTTTATAATTTTACCACCCATTCAAAACCAAAGCATTTATGGACATCCGGGAAATCCAGGATCTGATTAAGTTTGTTGCCAAATCGGGTGTGAGCGAGGTCTCACTTGAAACCGAAGAGTTCAAGCTTACAGTAAAAACCGAACAAGTCGCTAAGGCGAAAGAAACCATCGTGTATCAGGTTCCGGCCGAAGTACCCGCCGCTGTACCTGTGGCTGCTGCTCCGGCCCCAGCTCCGGCCGCTGCCGCTCCAGCACCGGCTGCCGCTCCAAAGGCTGAGCCTGCCTCAAACACGGTAACCATCAAATCGCCGATGATTGGCACCTTCTACCGCTCACCCGGACCAGAAAAAGGTCCTTTCGTGAATGTTGGTGACGAGGTCGCTCCAGGAAAAGTCATCTGCATCATTGAAGCGATGAAGCTCTTCAACGAAATCGAATGTGATGTGAAAGGCCGTATCGTGAAGGTGCTCGTAGACGACGCTACACCGGTTGAATACGACCAGCCGCTCTTCCTAGTTGAACCTGCCTGATAATCAGGCTTAAAACCAAGCGCTGTGTTTAAAAAGATTCTCATTGCCAACCGGGGCGAGATTGCCTTGCGCATTATTCGCACTGCCCACGAAATGGGTATAAAAACAGTGGCGGTTTATTCCACTGCCGATAAGGAAAGCCTCCATGTTCGCTTCGCCGATGAGGCCGTGTGCATTGGTCCTCCAACAAGCCGCGATTCCTATCTGAACATTCCCAACATCATCTCTGCCGCCGAAATTACCAACGCCGACGCCATCCATCCCGGCTACGGATTCCTTTCGGAAAATGCCAAGTTTTCAAAAATCTGCGCCGACCATGGCATCAAATTCATCGGGGCAACGCCTGAACAGATTGAGAAAATGGGCGATAAGTCGATGGCCAAAGAAACCATGAAGCTGGCCGGAGTGCCTACCATTCCGGGCTCGGAAGGCTTGCTCGACAACATTGCCGATGCTAAGAAAATTGCCAAGAAGATTAAGTATCCGGTAATTCTTAAGGCTACTGCCGGTGGTGGTGGTCGTGGTATGCGTATCGTTTGGAAAGAAGAAGACCTCGAAACAGCCTGGGATTCTGCCCGTCAGGAAGCCGCTGCTGCCTTCGGTAACGATGGCATGTACATGGAGAAATACATCGAGGAACCCCGCCATATCGAGATACAAATTATCGGTGATCAGTACGGCAAGGTGGTTCACCTTAGCGAACGCGATTGCTCCATTCAACGCCGCCACCAAAAATTGGTAGAAGAAACGCCATCGCCCTTCATGACTCAGGAACTTCGTGATGAGATGGGTGATGCCGCAGTAAAAGCCGCAAAAGCTGTGAATTACGAAGGCTGCGGAACCATTGAATTTCTGGTCGATAAACACCGCAACTTCTATTTTATGGAGATGAACACCCGTATTCAGGTGGAACATCCAATCACAGAAGAAGTAATCGACTACGACCTCATCCGCGAACAAATCAAAGTGGCCGCCGGAGTGCCCATTTCAGGGAAAAACTATTATCCCGAAATGCACGCCATTGAGTGCCGCATCAACGCGGAGGACATCAAAAACAACTTCCGTCCATCGCCGGGTACCATTACTACCTTTCATGCACCGGGCGGACATGGCGTTCGACTTGATACCCATGCGTATGCCGGCTACACCATTCCACCGAACTACGATTCGATGATTGCTAAACTCATCACGGTAGCCCAAACCCGTGAAGAGGCCATTGCCAAGATGCGACGCGCACTCCACGAATTTGTAATTGATGGCATCAAAACAACCATTCCCTTTCACCGGAAATTGATGGATGACCCCGATTTTAACAGTGGGAACTATACCACCAAATTCCTTGAGGGCTTCGATTTCTCCTCCATCGAATAAACAATACATTATGAAAAAAGCTCCTTCACTTCTGGCTCCTCAAAACCTCAAAAGTGTGGGAGCTTTTCTTTTGTTCATACTGCTCAACAGCACCGTTTGGGGGCAGCAAAAAGTGGCCCGACGAGGCGCACTGCAATTCTCTGCCGGCGGTTCGATCAGTCTGCAAAATTTCAATACTCCTTTTGCTCAGGTTACCAGCCTTTTCGACATTTCAGAAATCGCCAACCTGTTGGGAAGCACCGATACCGCGGGAAGCCGAATTGGATTTGGCGGAGGGCATGGGTGGGTTTGCGACATGCAATACCTTCACAATCAGGAGGCTAAATTTAGTTGGTTGATTGGTACCGGAATTCAACAGCGAACCCTGAACGTATTTTCCGATTACGCCCGAACCCTTCAACTTCGCCAACTGGCGCCCTACTTCTCACTGGCCGGAGTGTACACGCCCATTGTGAATCAAAGTAACCGGCTACAGATTCAACTTGGATTGCAGGCACAGTTCAGCAATACCAGCGAAGACCCCATCTACACCAGAACCGATTCCTTGGGTAACATTCCCTTCTTCGGGAATATTGTTCAAACCTCGACGCTACGGTGGGAGCAAAGCAGTTCATTCTTTCTGATGGCCACAGCAGGACTGAGCTGGGTGAGCAGAATCAGCGAAAAAGCCTTCATCAATATAAGTTGCCGCTATCAGTATTCGTTGCAGGATCAGTTTCGCTATGCCGGCTCCAGTAGAACCGAAAATCCGCTCTTCCCCTTAGAAGTTCCTGTAAATTCCAGCTTTTTCAGGGTCGATGCCTTGCAGCTCCAACTGGGCTTCGGGTATTTGTTAAAGCCCGCCAAGCGGAAGGATTAAGGCTTTACAACACGAAGAGGACGCAGCTCCGATCCGGTTTGGCCTACCCAAATCAGGTAAACGCCCGGCGACCAAAGGCTTACGTCGATGTTTGCACATTGCTGCGCCTTTTGAAGGCTGATGACGTTCCGGCCATCAATGCTGCTTACCGAGTAAACGAAGTCGGGCGAACCTGTTGAGCATAGGCTTAAACCGCTATCCGCGGGATTCGGGAATGCTTGAAACCCCGAAACAGCAGTCGCTTCGAATGAGGTAGCCTCCGCGAACAGCCACAGGTAGGCATCCGGAAACTCACGTCGCCAAAACCATTCGCTGTGCGCGCCATCGGCTTCGCCCAAAACCCTCAAATTGGCATTGGGAACACCTGAGGCGACAAGCGTATTGCGCACCTGATTGATGTCGTTCATCATGCTGCTGCTTTCGGTGGTTCCGGCTACAAAATACACACGAAGGCTGGCGGGCAGATTTTGGTTTGAAAGCCACATTTGTAGAGAGTCGCGGTTAATCCAGAATGCCGGAGAGAACAACCCCGCTTTTCCAAAAGTTTCGGGGTATTTCGCCGCTGCGTAGAGTGAGATAAGGCCGCCCAGTGAAGACCCGGCAATGGCGGTATGCGTGGCCTCGGGCTTTGTCCGATAGTTCGCGTCGATGTAAGGCTTTAGGGTATTTCGAATAAAATCGGTGTAGGCCTCACCATCACCACCGCCATACTGAGGATTCGACCAGGGCGTGTATTCGGCAATGCGCGTAGCACCGCCATTTTCGATACCGATGACGATAGCGCCAGGGTCGCCGTTGAGCTGCAAATCGCGCATGGCCTCATCAATGCCCCATTCGCCGGCAAATGCCAACGCATTGTTGAATAAATTCTGTCCGTCGTGCATGTAAACCGTGCGGTATCGTTTGGTCGGCTGTGTAGCGTAATCGGTAGGTAAGCAAATCCAAATGCGGCGGTTGCGATTGAGCTGAGGCATAAAAAAGCTCTCAGAAAGCACCGAAACCGAAGGCAGTGCAGTTCCTCCAGAGCTGTTCCCGCCAAGGTCTTCCCAGGAGAGAATACTCACTTCAATGGTGTCGAGCGGAGCCACGGTATACTGGCGGTCGGGCAGAAAGCCTCCATTGGCATTTCCTTCCACGGCAGTCCACGAACCGCGGGTAAACTTGCAGGTAATGGAGCCACTCAGCGGCAGTGTGATCGATGGATCGCCGTTGATGAAGGTATTCAGCTGATGCGAAGGACTGTTTTCATCCCATCCATTAAAGCTGCCTGCAATAAACAGAGAGGCATTGGCCGGGGTGTTGGATGGCAAACTCACCACCCTAAAGGTAACCTGTGCCGACAGTAATGCGGCTTTAAGCAGAAGCGTCAGGACGCTGAGAAGACTTTTCATAGGTTGATGCTGAATTGGTCGGCATCGAGCAGTGCCGGAAAGTTTTGACGAAATTCGCTGAGCTGATCTTTATACAAGGAAACAGTTTCTACGCGATCGCCGAATCGCTCGGTGGTTGAACACTTCTGGCCCAGAAAGTCGAAAACCCCCGAGTCGCCTGAATATTGAATCTGGTTGCCATCCGCGCCCACGCGGTTTACCCCAACCACATAGCATTGATTCTCAATCGCCCTCGCGACCAACAGAGATTTCCAGGCCTGAGAGCGTTTTTCGGGCCAGTTGGCAATGTAAATCAGGCAATCGTAATCGTACTCGCTGCCTATCAGTCGGTTACGCGACCAAACCGGAAAGCGCAGGTCGTAACAAACCATCGGACAAATTCTCCAGCCCTTGTAATTGATAATCAGCCGCGATTGCCCGGGACTGTAGGTTTGGTGCTCCCCGGCCATGCGGAAAAGGTGGCGCTTGTCGTAATATTCGTAACGGCCATCGGGAAACATCCAGATGAGCCGATTGTAGAAATGCCCGCGGTCCTGAACCATGATAGAACCAATGAGCGCTGCCTGATAATGCGCCGACATTTCGCTCATCCACCGCATGGTTGGGCCATCCATGGTTTCGGCAAATCGTGAAGCCTCCATGCTGAACCCGGTATTGAACATTTCGGGCAGTACAATCAGGTCGCTGCGGGTATTTAATTGCTCAAGCCGTGAGGCGTACCATTCTAAATTTGCTTGTATATCGAGCCAATGTATGCGCGATTGTACAAGACTCACATTCAATACATTGCTCATAATTGAATGAGTTTTTCGGCGGAGCGTTCCAATTCTTCGTTGTTTTTCGCAAAGCAGAACCGCAGCAGCGAAGACGCCGTTTTTTTGTGATAAAATACCGATACAGGTATCGAGGCCACTTTATGCTCAATGGTGAGTTTTCGGGCGAAGTCGACGTCGCGCTCATTCGATATGGCTGCAAAATCGAGCAACTGGAAATAAGTGCCTTGTGAGGGTTTTATTTGGAAGCGGGAGCCTTTAAACAGGCGATTAAAAAAGTCGCGCTTCTCCTGATAAAATGCGGAAAGCTCGAGGTAAGCGTCGCGATTGCGGAGGTATTCGGCCAGCGCAAATTGAATGGGTGTATTTACGGAAAACACCAAAAACTGGTGCACCTTCCGGAACTCAGCCATCAGATTTTCAGGACCGAGGCAATATCCTATTTTCCAGCCGGTATTGTGGTAGGTTTTGCCGAACGATGAAACGATGAGGGCGCGCTGCGCCAATTTGGGATAACGGGCAACACTTTGATGCTCAAGGCCATCAAACAAAATATGCTCATAAACCTCATCGCTGAGGATGACTATATCGGTGTTATGGGTGAGTTTTTCGAGCTTTTGCATATCGGCTGCCGAAAGGGCCGAACCAGTAGGATTGTGCGGAGTGTTGAGTAAAATCATCCGCGTACGCGGGTTGATCAACTTTTGAAACTCTGCCCAATTAATGCTGAATGTTCCGGGCTGGAGCTGGAAGAACACGCATTTGCCCCCGGCCAATTCCACCGCCGGAGCGTAGCTGTCGTAGGCTGGTTCAACAATGATGACCTCATCGCCTTCCTTTACCAGCGCTGTAATAGCGGTAAACAAAGCCTGCGTGGCGCCGGCCGTCACGGTGATCTCGGTTTCGGGATTGTACTGTGCGGTGTAGAGAAACTCCGTTTTTTCGGCAATGGCCTCACGCAATTCAGGAACACCGGGCATGGGCGCATATTGGTTTCGGGCCAGGCGCATGTGCTTCTCTACTAAGCCAATAAGCTCAGGTGAACAATCGAAACCCGGAAAACCCTGCGATAAATTGATGGCCTGGTGCTCGGCAGCAAGTTTCGACATTACCGCGAAGATGGAAGTCTGGACAGTGGGCAGCTTCGAACTGACCAGGCTTGGGAATTTGGGCATAGTGCGTAAATCGGTTTTTTTATTCGCCGCGTCCGCGGGATGACCCCTCGGGCGACAGATTGGGTAAAGTTAATGAGGACGGGCAATTTTTCAGGTGGAAAGCCATAACTTTACGGCATAATACTCTCACTATGATCATTGAAAAAAACACCGTCGTGTCTGTTAATTATCGGTTAACGGTTAGCGACAACAACTTCGAGACAGAGGAGTTGGTGGAAGAGACGGCTTCCGACAACCCATTCACCTTTCTTTTCGGAAATGGTGGTTTGCTCGAAGAATTTGAATCGAATCTGAACGGCCTCAAGGCAGGCGACTCTTTCGACTTTGTAATTCGTGCAGCCAATGGCTACGGCACCTCCAACCGCGAAAATGTGGTTAGAATTCCGATGGAAGCTTTCGTGCCTCCGGGAGAAGAACTGGATACCGAAATGGTACGCGCCGGAAACTACCTGCCAATGGTCGACGATCAGGGAAATCACCTTCAAGGACTGGTTTTGGAAGTCGGAGAAGAGTTTGTGGTGATGGATTTTAACCATCCATTGGCCGACAAAGACCTTCACTTCAAAGGGGGTGTGATTGATATCCGCAGCGCTTCTGCTGAGGAAATTGCCCATGGCCATGTACATGGACCGGGTGGTCATCACCACTAAACCTCAAAAAAGCCCAATAAAAAAGCTGCAGCACCTTTAGTACTGCAGCTTTTTTTTATGAAGATGGATGATGTTGCTTAAGCTTTAGCTACCACGTTAAACTTCACGGTAAACGCATCGTTGATCATCTTGTCGCCCAAATCCTGGAAGAATTTGCCTGAACCATACTTGATGTCCCACTCGGTACGATCGATGTCGAACTGAGCGCTGGCCTTTACTTCAGTGTCTGTAACAGCGATGGTTGCAGGGAAAGTGATGGCTTTGGTGATGCCCTTAATCGTGAGGTTTCCTTTCACATTGTAGTTAGGAGCACCAGCCGCTGCACCTTGAATGGCTTCAGCAGAAACGATTTCAAATTTAGCCTCTGGATTCTTTGCGGTTGAAAAGAAATCGTCAGAGTTCAAGTGACCTGTCAGTTTACCATTGGTCTCAGCATCGGTAATGTCGAGTACCTTGATTGAGGTCATGTCCATTACGAATGAACCAGCCGCGATAGCACCGGCTTTCACGTTAAACTCGCCCGACTTAATAGCAACGATACCGTTGTGCTTACCAGTAACTTTGCTGGCGTTCCACTCAAAAGTCGAAGCCGTTGCATCGAGTGCATAGGTCTTTCCTGCTGAATCGGCAGCCGCAGCTGTTTGTCCTTCTTCGGTTTTTACTCCACTTCCTCCGCAGGAAGCCAAAATTGTAGCTACTGCTACGGTTAATGCGAGAAACGCTTTTTTCATGATGATGTGTATTGGGGTTTGGGTTTAATTTTCGTTTTCGTAAGCACCTCTGCCTTTGTCGAGCAACTCATTCAATAGTTGCGCTTCGGCTTCAGTCAGGGTGCTTTCGCCAAAATAAAACTCGTGTTCAACGGCGTCTATTTTGGCCAATAAGTCAAGTCCAACTTTGGTGATGGAAACATCTACAGCTCGGCGGTCATTCTCGCAAACTTTGCGCTCCACGAGTTTCTTCGATCTCAACTTCTCCACAATTCTGCTGGCATTCGACGACTTGTCGAGCATGCGGTCAATCAAGTCGTTTACCGTGGTGGCCTGTGGATATTGCCCTCGTAAAATGCGTAATATGTTGAATTGCGGCAGGGTCAATCCAAACTTTTTGAGCAAACGCATATTGCGGTTCATCATAAAGCTGGTGGTGTACGTGAGATTGATGCCGGCTTTCTGATACACGCTTTTGAATTTTTTCTGCTTGATGTCCTCTTCAAGTCCCATAACGAAGGCAAATTTATGTAATCACATTAAATGTACATACATCTATACCAAAGTATAGTTGTAAACTGCTGAATATCATTAAAATAAAATGCCCGACTGTATCAAGTACAGCCGGGCATACACGGAAACACGACGTTTTTACTGTTTCACCAGTCGATGACTTTTTCCACCGGCTTCGAGGATGTACACACCCGAAGGCAGTTTGCTCAGATCGAGCGTATGGTTTTCGCCCTGGGCCTGGAAGCGAAGTACTTCGGCACCCAGCAGGTTAAAGATTCGTCCCTGAACTCCGGATTTAAGTCCTTCGACTTGCACCAAACCAGCCGATGGATTAGGGTAAGCTTTGATGGTGGTAGGTTTCACCGCAGTTGTAGAAGTTACGTCGATGTACTGCGGATAAACACTACGGGTTTGGTTCGCTAAACCTTGGGCATCAAAGTCGTAGGACTGAAAAACAACTTCGGTGCGGCGGTTTTGCACATCGTAGGTGTAAATGAAATTATCCCAATAATTTACCATTTGCACCCCGCTACCATAATCATAGCCGCGTTCGTACAGCAAATCGTTATTTTCATTGTAAGCGACTTCTTCGGTAGACGCAATTACCCAGATATTGTCTTCGTTAAGCTCTTCATAAGTATCGATGTAACCACCGTTGGCCAAATCAACACGGGTTTGACGACCGCTGTCGGTGTAGCCGCTGCCAAGATCAGCTTGCTCGATGTAGCTTACCGGCTCGGCCGCCAGAATATCGTCATAATTATCCCAACGACTAACAATATAGCGGGCAACTTCCATCCATGTACCCATAAATTGAATTTCGATGTATACAGTATCGGCTTCAATTGCCGCAGCGCTGTATTGCGCATCGATGCGAATGTAATCTTCGAGGGTGCCATCTTCGGAAGGAACCTGCAGCAGATAGCCATCGAAACGGCCGTCGTTCATCCAACCTATGAAATACTTCACTTCGGTTAACCAGGCAGAAAGCTGTGTATCCCAAAACTGCATCTCGGCAGTTGAAATGCGATTGTCGGCGTTATACTCCAGAATAGTTTTAAAGCCTTCGGTGGTTTCCCAGGAATTGTTGTTCCAAGTCTGAAGCTCTTCGCCAATAAGGTAACCAAACTGGTTGAAAAACACCTGACGACGGCTTTCGTTCTCGTAACCCGAGCCCGTGTAGGTTTGACGCAATACCTCTTCGAGTTGAGGTGTTTTCGTATGAATTTCACGAGCGATGGGCGCATCAGTTACCGGATTGGTGATGCGGATAGTGTCGAGCTCGCCATTGTCGTACACGTAACGAAGCACCTCGGTAGAATCCCAATCGCCGTTGATGAGGTTCCACTGATAGCGCTTTTCGATTTCGGGTAGGAAGGTGGGCGTGCTGCGGCGCAGGTTTTTTTGGATGATTTCTTTCACTGCCTTGGGCTGATATTGTTCAAAGCCACGTTGCTGGGCATAAGTGAGAGAAAAACTAAGCAGAAGTGCGGTTGAAAATAGGGTTCTAATCATGATACTGGGTTTGATTGTGGCGTTAGATAAAACTGTGCCAAAAAAGGTTACACTTCCGGTAATTTTTTTTCTTCCGGACTGCTATCATCAAGCTCTGCATTGTACGCTGTGCGGGCCACACGGGCATCCAAACCTTTTTCGCGGAGGTAGGCCGAAAAGGCTTCTGTATAGCCGTGGGTGACAAAAACTTTGCTCGCTCCGCTGGCCTCTACGGCTTTGTTGAGGGCGGCCCAATCGGCATGATCAGACAAAGCAAAACCCCGGTCGATGGTGTTTCGCCGCCGGGCCCCACGAATGCTCATCCAACCGGAAGCCACGGCCTCAGAAACAGGCTCCAGCTTGCGCAAGGCCGCTGAGCCCGCAGCCGATGGCGGAATAATAATGAGGGCCTTACGTAAATGTTCTGGATCTTTTATCGACTCAAGCTTTTCGGTGTACGGTAAGGTCATCCCCGCGGAGCGGAGCGCCTCATGCATGGCATGGATGACCGTATGGGTATAAATTGGCCCTGAATCGCCGGCCAGATGGGTAAGTAAACGCTGAGCCTTGCCAAGTGAATAGGCCGAAATGATAGAACAGACGCCCTCTGCAGCATTGCTCTCCCACCAAAAACGGATGTCGCGAAAAATGTCCGACTGCGGCTTCCAACGATACACCGGCAAACCAAAGGTTGACTCGGTAATGAAAGTATGGCACTTTACCGTTTCGAATGGCGTCGAAAACCCATCGTTTTCGAGCTTGTAGTCACCGGTGAACACCCAAACTTCGCCTTTGTACTCTACCCTAATTTGCGACGAACCAATGATATGTCCAGCAGGGTGAAACGAAAACTGCACCCCATTGATATAGACCGGCTCGTTGTATGCCACAGTTTGCAGTTGAATTTGCTTGCCGAGCCGAAGGTAAAGTGCAGGCGCCGAATGCTCATGCGCGAGGTAGTATTGCGAACCCCAGCGGGCATGGTCGCTGTGCGCATGGGTGATTAATGCCCGTTCAACACCTCTCCAGGGGTCGAGATAAACATCGGCCGCTGCGCAGTAAATGCCTTTGTCGGTGAAGGTGAGTAAATCCACGGCGACGAATTTACGCCAAGCGCATGGGTATTCCGATGGAATGCTGAACTTTGGCCCATGAATAAAATTGAGCATTTGGGCATTGCCGTGAAAGATGCCGAACAGTCGAAACGATTGTTTGCCAAGCTCCTGGGAGTTGAGCCATACAAAACGGAGTTGGTGGAAAGTGAAAAGGTTGAAACCATTTTCTACCAGTTAGGCCCGAATAAAATCGAGTTGCTCCGGAGCACCGACCCCGATGGTACCATTGCCCGTTTTCTGGAAAAGAAAGGCGAAGGATTTCATCATGTAGCCATTTCGGTCGACGATATTTATGCGGAGATGAAAAGGCTTAAAGAAGCCGGTTTTGAACTGCTTTCGGAGCAACCCAAGCAAGGCGCCGATCAAAAACTGATTTGTTTTCTGCACCCCCGAAGCACCAACGGATTGCTGGTGGAATTGTGTCAGGACATCCGCGGGTAACGCGGCAAAACCAAAAAGAATACTACTTTAGAACCCGCAACACTGAGGGCATGAAATACGAAGCTATTGATCAACAACTGTTTATTGAAAACCGTAAGCGTTTTGTGCGGGAAATGAAGCCCAACCACATTGCTGTTTTTGTTTCAAACGATGAGGTGCCGCGCAGTGCGGACGCTACTTATGTGTGGCGGCAAAATCCCGATTTGTTTTACCTCAGTGGCATTGATCAGGAGCAAACCTGGCTGATTTTATTTCCCGATTGCCCCAATCCAAGGCAAAGGGAAATTCTCTTCGTGCGAAAAACCAACGAAACTATTGCCGTTTGGGAGGGACACAAATACACGAAAGAGGAGGCTTTGGCGGCTTCGGGCATCGAAAACATTCAGTGGAGCGACAGTTTTGAGCAAGTGCTGCATGTGCTTATGACTTATGCCTCGGGCATTTACCTGAACATGAACGACCACGACAGGGCCTTCACAAAGGTGCCTGTGCATGAGCATCGGTTTGCGCTCGAAATGCGAAGCCGTTATCCCTTGCACCATGTGGAGCGGAGTTCGCCCATCATGCATAAGTTGCGGGCGATCAAGTCGCATTGGGAAGTTGACTTGATGCGTAAGGCTTGCAGCATTACCGAAAAGGCTTTTCGTCGGGTTTGCGGATTTGTGAAGCCCGGCGTTACAGAGTATGAGATTGAAGCAGAGATCATCCACGAGTTTTTGCGCAACCGGGCCACCGGACATGCCTATTCGCCCATCATTGCCAGCGGACCCGCGGCCTGCGTGCTGCACTACGTTGAGAACAACAAGGTTTGCAAGGATGGCGATATGATTTTGATGGACTTCGGTTCGGAGTATGCCAATTACATGTCTGACTTAACCCGCTGCATACCGGTAAACGGCCGTTTTACCAGCCGCCAGCGCGATGTGTATAACGCGGTGCTTAGGGTGATGCGCTATGCGACAGGCATGTTGAAGCCCGGCACC
>CANHCM010000044.1 GCA_947459155.1 Bacteroidota bacterium
AGCAAATCGTACAATCCGACCGTATTTAACGACGGGCTGGTAAGCTTCTGTTCTCCGGTAACCCTGCAGGTTCCTCCTCGTATTGATGTAACTTCGGGCAACGCCGGAAACCACTGGTCGTTTATTCGTTACACCAACGAAAATGGACAAAACATCACCTTGGTATACCGTGGCGGCTCGTCTCAGGCGCACCCATCAGGGGCTAATCAAATTAACCTTGGGCAGCGCTGGAATTATTTTGGTGCTTACCTGAATTACAATGGTGCTTTACCGCCCAACCAGCCAAACATCGGACTTTTGGCCAACCAGCCATTTACCACCAATGCGCTGCGTTTAACGGTGAATGGTTCGAACCGTTTTGGAACTACCGGCGGCCGGGCTCGTTTTGTGAATCAGACTTTGGGTTGTAATCAGGCCCGCTACGCGGATGACGAAGCCATCCAAAACGAAGAAATTTCGGTAGAATGGATGGAAGAGCAGTCCTACGTTATTTATCCAAACCCCAGCAATAGCGAGTTTCAGCTGGAAACATTCGCCGACATGGGCAATGTACAAATCGAAGTTTGGGATGCCAGCGGACGTCTGATCGAGCGCCTCAACACCAACAATAAAAGCCGTGTGCAACTGGGTGCTAACTGGAAGCCCGGCATTTACATTGTTCGGTTGTTTGGGGATGACTTCTCGGAAACGATCCGACTGATTAAGAACTAAGATACTCTACCGTTTTTTCATGGCAACCCGGCAGCAATGTCGGGTTGCTTTTTTTTGCCATGATTTTTTGAGCGACTCTTTGAATCCAGTTCAGTCAATTCTCAAATTGCCCAGCGCTCAAGTTTCGGTTTCAAGCAACGATTTATACAAGTTCTGCCGGAGAATAACTCATGAGTTTTTTAAGGTTTTTGGTGATGTTAACCCAAACCACGCGGTGTTAAATGACGATTCATTGCCGATGAGCCATTCAATTCCGGAATCATTTCCTTAGCCAGAAATACACCAACTGCTGCATATTTGACTTTCTAGGCAAGCCGTGTTTAAGCGCCACTTGAAGAACGTTTTTACTCAGCGATGCAGCGATTGTCATCTTTCCCGTATCTTAGCCAACAATCTGAAAGCGAATTTTCATGAAAACCTTATTGTCGATTGCATTATTGTTAGCTTCTTTCGGTTTGCAAGCACAAAATGCCAAACTCTCTGCTGTATTAAGCATTAGCAACTCTTGCGAACTTACTTCTGCTCACTTAAACCGCATTGAAACCGAATTGAAGTCTCAGTTTAGCGCTCAGGAAGTTCAGTGGTTTGTTTTGGACCTCAGCACAGAGCAAAGCAGACAGGCAGGTTTGAAAACATTGAAAGAAAACCGTTTGGGCATGTTGGATAAAAACACTAGAACAGGAATGATCAGCCTGTATGATGGAAACACAAAGCGCCCTATTACGCAGCTTTCGTTTACCAAAACTACTCCCGAACTTAAAGCCTATTTTGAAAAGGCCTTAAGTACGGTAACGCAATAACAACAGCATATCTCCTTAATTGAAGCCGGTTTTCCGGCTTTTTTTGTTTATCAGCAGACCACTTCAACGCCGGTGAGAATGTTCTTTCGGAATTTCGGTTGATCGATGCGCCCGCACTTGTTCAGCAATGAGCGCTGTTCAGTGAACGTATACCTAAAAGTTTTGGGCTGAGTTAGGGCCTGTGTGAAAACGCTCGATGGAAATATTTTAAAGATGATTGCAGTGCTTGTTCAAAGTAATGAGCATGGCTTTCGGGGTTTGA
Organism: Bacteroidota bacterium; assembly: GCA_947459155.1. Lineage (GTDB taxonomy): Bacteria > Bacteroidota > Bacteroidia > M30B66 > M30B66 > CAMCXT01. The sequence goes on from CANHCM010000044.1 coordinate 1,774, forward strand.
GTTGCGATTTCTGTGGCAGGAGTGTTTTATCAGAGGATTTATTTTCTTAGCCGGTAGTTCATCACCTGAATTTGCCCATAGCTCGCAACTGATGTACTATCGACTTTTCGGGCGGCCTTACTTTTCGATCGACCATTTGTAAGTGTGGAAGGCCTTACCTTTGCCGCATGGATTACTTCCTGCTGAAATCTCTGCACATCATTTTTGTGGTTACCTGGTTTGCCGCGCTGTTTTACATGCCAAGGCTCTTTGTATACGATGTAGAGGCAAGGAATAAGCCGGAACCGGAGAAAGACATTTTATTACGACAACTTCAAATTATGCAACGTCGGCTCTGGTTTGGAATTTCGTGGCCAAGCATGGTCCTTACTCTGGTGCTTGGCTCATGGCTGGCTGTGCTTCGCGATTACGATCCACTAAGCCCTTCGTTTTACTGGCTTAACCTGAAAATTGCACTTGTAGCGGTGTTGGTGGTGTATCATATTGCCTGCCACCAGATAATGATAAAGCTAAGTCGAAATGTTGTTCCCTGGGGCTCGCAGGGCATGCGCATTTGGAATGAGGTGCCAACCTTATTGCTTTTTGCCGTGGTGTTTTTGGTGGTGTATCAACAAACCAGCGGATTGTGGTATGGTGTAGGCGGATTACTTGGTTTGTTGCTGATTATTCTGGCCGGAATCAGAGGATACCGTTTGATTAGAAAGGATACATAAGTTTTTGCCGGGGTTTTCCCAGAACTCTCTTTAAAGCGCATAGACTTGTGCACCTTTACAAGTGAACCGCTTAGCTAAACATTGAGCGATAAGGCTTCTTTAACCGCGGTGCGCCCGGGATTGGAGCTGGCTGCCGTGCAGCGCGGAAAGCCCGAAAAGGCGCCCCGATCATTCAAATGCAACTTAGGTGATAAGTTCCTAATAACCAGGTTGTTTCGACTGCGAAAGTGGTGCTCAATCGCCTGATTAAAGGCCGTTGATGAAATCGGGGTTTATCGGATCAGCATCCAGGCTTCTTCGTTGAGGCCTTTGCGAATGGCGTCGAGCTCGGCTGAGGCCGATTGCACATCGGGATAGCTGTCGTACACCACGCGGAATAGTCCGGCCGGCGTGCGATCGAGAATACGGGCGTCAAAGCCTTTTTCGATGAGGTATTGCACCATGCCATCGGCGTTGCTCTGCGTTGAATAGCAGCCTGCTACCAGAAAAATCCGAGCGGTTTCTGCCGAAAAATTGTCAGACTTGGCGCTTTCAAAACTGAGGGCTTTGCGGACATTGCGGTCAGTGGCATTGTAGCCCTCAATGCGTTTTGCGCTTAAACTCACGGTGGGTGAAGGGAAAAGCTCGAGCGTTTGCTGTTGAACAGAAGTGTTGCCCGGAATCAAGAACCACGCTGCAGCCAGTAAAGTGGCCGCTGCGGCAGGCAGATAGAAGCGTCGATTTGATTTGCGCAGTGGTTTTGGCGCCTCCACCTCGGCTTCGGGCATTTTTCGCTCAGTGGGCTGAACCCGCTGAATGGGTGCAGCTTGAATGGCCGAAAGTCCGTAAGCCTCCGAAAGGAGATTTAACTGCAATTGCTGGCGGAACAGCAGATTTCGCTCGATATCGGAGCTGAAATAACCCAACTCACCCAATTCGACACGTTCACCAGCCTGCAAGCGCTCGTGTAGCACGCTGCTGTATTCGAGCAACCAGTTGCGGGCCTCGGCGTAATGGGCTTTGAGGTGTTGCTGAATGCGCGAGATTAACAAACCATCGTCGGTTTGCAGGTTGCGGTTAAACAATACGTGTTTATGTGGAGGCTGAAAAATATGGGTAACCGGGTGAACAGTTGCCGGCGCATAACCTGCCACAAAACCACCAAAACCGGGAACAATCACACAATCGTGAACGCGGAGAAGCGAACAAACTTCGGCCGAAATCAACATTGTTTTGTGAGAAAATTCGCTGTGTTGCATGGCGTAAAGGTAGGCAAAGGGCTTTTATGGCGCAAAGTGCCGGCGAATTTTATCCAGATCTTCCGGAGTATCAACGCTCCAACTTTCATGTTCGCTAATTGCGGTACGAATGCGCAGACCATTTTCTAACCACCGGAGCTGTTCAAGCATTTCGGTGGTTTCGAGCAACGAAGGCGGCAACTTGGCTACACTGTCCAGCGTTCCGGCCCGGTAACCATAGATTCCAATATGCTGCCTGAAGTGTTCGAGTTGGAATTTCGATGCGTCGCGGTTAAATGGAATCACCGCCCGCGAGAAATAAAGGGCGTCGCCCTGGGCATCGACAACTACTTTAATGGTGCTCGGTTTTTCGAGGCTTTCAAGATCGGCAAAGGGTTTTATGAGTGTCGCCAATTTAACCTCAGGTGCATCGAAACAACTCACCAGCGTGTCGATTTGAGCGGGGTCGATAAATGGTTCGTCGCCCTGAATATTGATCACCACTGCGTTGGGCGAAAGTCCCAGCCGCTGCGCCACTTCTGCACATCGATCGGTTCCGCTGGGGTGCTCGCTGCGCGTGAGCATGACCTGTGCGCCGATGCGATGGGCCTCGGCTTCAATGCGCGCATCGTCGGTGGCAATAATCACACTTTGCAACCTTTGCGACTGGCAAGCCTGCTCCCACACGCGGGCGATCATGGTTTTGCCCAGAATATCGACCAGCGGTTTCCCGGGAAATCGGCTGCTGGCGTAGCGTGCCGGAATAATTCCAATACATTCCATAATTCTAATTCAAGCTGCAAAGTACAGCAAAAGCCCCCGTTCTTCTTGCTAAATTCCTCTTTTGGGCCGATCTCCCATTTTTGGGCGTTCCCCCGGTAGGCCGGGGTCGCGTTTTTCATTTCAAGTCCTCGCAGTGGTCGGCTAAATATACCACTTCGTGGGCGGTACATTTTCCGACCCTACTGCGGGCTTTCCATTTCAACCGCTAACGCGGGCTCCTTCTTCTCCTCAGGTTGCCCGATAAATGTCAAAGCTTTACGAAACACTGTTGATTCTTACTTCAGGTGTATCCAAATGGAGGTTGTTGAGGTACAAGTCAGTGAACTCAAGTTCCTAACACTATGAAAAAGCCTTTTACGCATCAATTCAATTCGTATGAGAGCCTTTCTTGTTGTGCTGCTTTGCTTTGGGAACCTGCTTTCGGTCGAGGCCCAGCCCTTAGCCTTACTGTCTGACAGTAAAACATGGTCGTGTTATGGCGACTATTTTTTCCTAAACGTTAAATACCGGCTATCGGGCGACACGCTATTGCAGGGCGACACTTACCGAAAGGTATGGGCCTGCACCGATACTTTGCCTTTTGGCTTCGATCAGTCGAGGGCTTCTTATAAATCAGCAGTGCGTGAATCGAGTGGCAAGGTTTGGGTAATCGAATCCGGATTCTCGACTCCTCAGTTGCTGTACGATTTCAATAAGCAAGCCGGCGACACCATTCGTTTTTACCGGCCAATTGGCAACCTCAATCAGGGTGTTTTACCCAATTATGTAATTGGTAAAGTTTACAAAACCGACGTAGTGAGCATTCAGGGCACATTCCGTAAGCGATTGTTTATCCACGACCCTCAAATTGTAGCGATGGTTCCGCTACAGGCTTATAGCCAGCTTGATGTTCAGGCCGATGTTTGGATAGAAGGTCTTGGAGGGCGCAGCGGGTTGTTTTCGCGAATGCCTCAATGGGGCATCGCCGGACCACAGCCATATCTACTCACTTGTGTTGAAGAGAATGGGCAGCTTGTTTACACGCACACTTCTACCGGTTACACCATGCACAGCAGCGATCCATGCTTTGTGGTTCCGGCTGGCGGAAGCACCGGTGGTGGTGGTTCGGGCGGTTCAGGTGGTGGCGGTTCAGGTGGTAGTGGCGGATCTGGTGGTGGTTCAGGTGGCAGTGGTGGTGGAAATGGCGGTAACGACACTACCAATACAGGTAACGACAGTTTAATCACCGCTCAAACGAGAGTTCTGTCGGTCGGGCCATGGTCGCTATTCCCAAACCCAGCCAGCAGCGAATGTGTCGTTTCGGGAATTGAAGGCCCGGTTTGGATGGAGGCGCGTTCGCGCGATGGCCGCTTGATGTTCTCGCGCCTGATGTACCCCAATCAGCGTCGTGTAGTATTTCGCGTGGTCGACTGGCCTACAGGACTTTATCAGTTGACCATCAGGAACACGACACAAATTCAGTCGTTTCGCCTGATGGTAAACAATGAGTAAATGGAGGGCTATTTCTTGTTTTGGTAGATTGGCGGAAATCAGCGGTCAATCAATGGGTTTCGTGGCTTGTCTTTTCAGGCTTCACAAAGCACGAACAACGAGCATTCTTTTGAATGCGCAATCACGAGGGGTCACTGGAAATTGTTGTTCTGCGTGACATTGAATTTGAATGAGCGGTAATTCTTCGGACTGGGCTTGAAAGTCAGTGCTTTGCCCGCCGCAATTCTTTTCATTTGAGTCAATTTTCTGACAGGCCATGCCCATAAAAATTGCCATTGGTAAATGATGTGTTTTGCAGTACTTCAATGGGGTTTCTGTTCCTGCACAATTTCAGGTTCGAAGCAGTTTGCCGAATACCTTACATAGGGTGTATCTCCCAGATGAACAATGGGGTATACAGGGTAAATGAAACACATTGACAAACCTTAACAAAACCGTATGAAAAAGAAATTCGGAATTGCATTGGCTTGTATGGCCGGAATGGCCGTTCAGGCGCAGCATGTAGAATCAAGGCCTACAACAGTCCACATCGACGAAACAGGCATTTTTGAAGAGCAGCGTGAAGCTGTTTCGGGCGAAGAGTCGGATATAGAAAAGGAGGTTACTTCCTTATCTGCAGCCTTGTCGGCCAACCTGGTTTTATTCCCCAATCCTGCTGAGGATCAGTTTATAATAAAGCCAATTCTGCGTCGCAGTTTGGTGGGAATTTTCAAGTTGGATGGTACAAAGCTTTACGAAGAATGGCATCAGCCAGTAGGCCAGGTGTTGAATATCGAATTCCGTGGATTAGATCCGGGCATGTACATTGTTCGGGTGAGCAATCCGGTTCAGCAGAAGCGATTCAGACTGCAGGTTGAGTAATTCGGCTGCATCGAAAAATACATCGTGCGTGAAAAGAAGCCTGTCGGCCCTTAGGGTGTCCGGCGGGCTTTTTCGCTTTATTCTCGAGTGCGACAGCTGGCTGTAAGCGAGTTTTCGGGAACTCAGGCTGCTTTGGAGAACAATACAATGATCGATTAAATCCTGTGATACGGGTTGTTAAGGAGACTCAGCGACGAGGGCCTTTGGGATTTGAGGCGGTATGAGGGTCTTGTTCGATCAGGTGCGCAATGATGCGGTCTTTCTCGACCAATTGCTTGCGTAGGAATTGGATTTCTTGTTCAAGGTGGTGGACAAACTCTACGGTATACATTGATCTTTCCCTTCCGGGTTTTACTTCATGACCGAAGAGGAGCATTTCAACCGGTACTTCGAGGGCCAGGGCAATTTTAGCCAACCTCTCGAGGGTGAGTGGTGCCAAGCCCTTTTCTAACCTGTGGTAAGAAGAAGTATCGATGCCAATCACGGAGGCCATATATTCCTGCGAAATACTTTTCATGCTTCTGGCCTCCCTGATATTGTCGCAGACCTTGGTAATATATTGAACCATGCGCTTAATTAACAAAGGATTCTCCGAATATGCAAATTTATCGACCATGAAAAATTTGCGTGTGGCGCAAAACTTTTGCATGTAGCGCAAAACAACCAGCCTTCACATCGGCTTAAGTTTGTAAAACTGAAACTCAAAACCGAAAGGAGGTTTACCATGACTTAGAGTCCGAAATCAACTAGCGCATCTGTATCTGGAGGGATTTTCTGCTCACCCTCAATCGGGCGGAACAATCATTTCCAAATAACAACCATGAAACAATTCATTTTTACCACGCTATTCGCATTGTTCTTTATTACTAACGGTGCTTATGCAAACCATATCAACAAGACGGAGCCTTGTACATTAAAATTTAATTTGTGTTTTCAAATAGTAGGTACACCAACTTCGAAGAAGAGTGATTGCGTTGAGCCAGGTTTATCTTGTCTCCGTGTTCTAAAGTGCAGACTGGTTGAGGGAAATAGTCTAAAGCCATCGGAAGCCGGCACCTCACGTTTGTTAATCTCGAACATCAGTAATTCTGAGTATTCCGTAACCTTTTTAGGGGCTAAGTCCACAAAATTTACGCTTGAAGAAGACTTCCTCATGCCTGAAGAAGTATCAAAAGCATTCGAAAAAAGGAGTATCACCTTTCTTAAAGGAGTTTATCCGATCAAAGACAACAGAGATGGCTCATATACGGTCATTCTGAGAGCGCTATAATCTTTATGAGCAGCCGGATTCACATGAGTTCGGCTGCTTACAAACACCGGTAATTAACACATTGGTTGAACAACCGCCGACATTCCCAATTCAAAGAAATTCAATCGCATGAAATCAAGTTCGCTACAAAGAAGTTTAGCATTCAGTGTGCTACTGTTCATTGTTTTGTTTCAGTTTGGGTGTGTGCCCGTGCTTTCGTTGTTATTGGGTGTTAAGCAACCAGAGCAAAAGTCTATTGAAGAAATTCGTCGCTTTGCTTTAAAGCACCAAATTCCGATCGAAGATTGTGTGTTGATCAGAGAAGATTCTACCGCATTTTCATTTGCAAAGCGGATGAACAAAACCATCTTGTTTGACCGAAACGGATATGCGCTCGACTTTAATCAACACTATGATAACAAAAACTGCGGCGGAAATATTTTGAGTTTCTTAAGAGGCTTATCGCCAGTTACATACAACGCAAGAGATTCTGGCATGGTGTATCAAAACGAATCCCGCTTTTGGACCTCTTTTGATGGCCGAAGAGCCTATCAAAGTCCAAGTAATAGCGACACTTTCGATTATTGTTTGGTTCATTATTGGAACTCCTTTTCAGGGCGGCATGAAAACCAGAAAATGATACAGAACCTACTGGAAAGTGTACAATCGAACCCTCGAATTAAGGTTCGGTTAATTCTGGTAAATCAAGATATCAGAGAAGGTATAAATGAGCAGCTTTTTGTGGAACGAGCCCGTGCTTATGGCTTTCAGGCAGAAAGTACCAATTGATGTAAAGAATTTACTGCCATTGTAAATGGTAAGTCTGCTTTTGTTGTTCATAGCTTCAGAAAGATGTACAGTACAATTGTCAATCAAAAGCCTCAGGAGGAAAAGTTAAAATGACATTCATCAACCCTGAGACAGGGGATTTCGAAATGGATAACAATTTTGCTTTTGACGCGAAAGTCGCCAATGCCTTAGGCTATAAAAGCATCACCTTACTGCAAGGAAAATATAAGACGACCAAAAACAGACGTGGATTCACTGAGGTCCTTGTAGACGCCCGCATCAATGAATAACCCGAATTTTTGAAGGAGGAGTAATTCCTCCTTCTTTTAAACCCAATCCATGAAAACAAAAACGCTATTGTTTCTCCTTCTGCACCTTTTTGTCATCTCAGGCTGTATTCCAATTGCAAAAGTCATTGTTGGTGCCCATGCACCCAGGCAGGAGAAAGTCGAATTTATTCGACAATTCGCACAGAGGAAGGGCATTCAAATTGACGGTACCGCCATGATTGCCGAAGATTCTATCTTGTATTCATTTGTAAAAAGGCTCAATGAAGCTGTGGTTTTTGATAAAAATGGTTATCAAATACTCTATAACCAAAACTTTAGTAATCCAGCTTGCGGTGGGAATATTGGAAATTTTTTAACGGGCCTCGACACCATTACCTATGCAACACGCGATTCTGGGAATACCATTCAGAAGGAGGCAGGAATGTGGGTGAAGTTTGGTTCGAAAGAGGCTTATGATGTTGGGTTTAATCCCTCAAAGTATGATTATTACGTGGCCTATTACTGGAATACCTTTTCAGGAAATCCCAATCACCGTGATGCCATCAAAAATCTCCAGCAAGCGATTGATCTTAACAAGCGGATTACCGTCAAATTGATTTTGGTCAACCAGGATATTCGCGACGGAATCGATGAACAAAAATTCGTTCAAACCGCCCGGCGATATGGAATGGATGCTGAGGTAAAATAAAGCCAGATGTGCTTTCGGATCAGCCGTCGGGCTGCCTTTTTTTTGTTGAGTGCAGCACTTGTTGTTTCGGCAAAACCTGTGTCATTCGCCCAGTCTGATCCCTGTAAACCGCTTTTTTTAAATCAGTTTATCGATACGGTTCAAACCTGTGATGTGCCGGCTCAACCAGCACTCAACAATTTGCCGCGCAACAAAAGTTCGGTGCAGTACGACTTGCGTCTTAATGTGGGTGTGATTGCCCTAAGCCGATCGATTACCCAAACCGGTTATTGCAAACTGTCTTCAAATCTCAGCACACATGTTTTATGGAAATTCCCGCAAAAACGAACGGCCAGTGAAATTGAGATTCGCGACGAGTCGGGCGTCGTGTTTATTCCGGATAGCCTGTTAGAGAAAGTGCAAGACCAGTTAAGAATCAAGCTTACCCATAGCCATAAGATAAATGACTCAGCGAGAGTGCTGGGAAGTAGTTCCATGGTGTTTACGACCGAGAAATTCAATGGAATGACAAGCTACGGTAAGGTCAATCCCGGCAAATTAAACAGCGGATTTTTAAGTCCAGGCGAACTGGTAAGTTCTGCCGGGTTCAAATTGCAGCAATCGGGTTGGGGCCATATTGAGTTAGGGCTGGCCGCATTTAAACTAACCTGGGTGGCGAACAAGAAACTGTATGAAATCCAGCAAACTTCGGTGCTTCATCAGGTTAAGCGTGAACAAAAGGCTAAGGTCGATGGAGGCATTTCACTTCAGACTCAAATCGACAGGCGTTTTTGCAAACAAATCCGTTGGGAAAGTCGATTGTTACTGTTCGCCGGAGTAGGTGAGAATACCAGTCGCGATGTTGAATTCAGAAATGAATGGTTAATTAACCCCGATGGCTCTTTCAGAACGAGCCTACGTTCGGTGTATACCTACAAAAAAGGACGTTGGCCTCCGGGAAATCTCAGTGGCGAGTTGAGCATAGGTATGAACCTCAGTAAACCTTAGCTGCGAAACCACATTCTACCGATGGTAGTCATCCAGCTTGGCTGGTTTTTCACGCCTTGTCTACTCAATACACTTTTCGGTCTGGTCATATTCCCGAAACGTGAGTAAGCATTAATTTCCCGTTCTTTGAAGGGCTATCAAAAACGCTTTCAGGCCGGATTTTATGAGGCGGAAAGCCAATCTGAGAGCATTTTTCGGAAATAGGTGAAGCTCCATGCAACAATCTAAGGTACTTATTCTGTTTTTCCATCCACGCTTCGAAAACAGCAAGGCCAACAAAGTGCTTGCTGAAACCTTGTTGACGGAGCCCGATTTTACCTTCTCTGATTTGTATGAGCTGTATCCCGATTTTAACATCGATGTCAAGGCCGAACAGGCAAAGCTGGAATCGCACGACATCATTGTGTGGATGCATCCATTCTATTGGTATTCATGCCCGCCGCTGATGAAACAATGGATCGATCTTGTGTTGGCTTTTCGTTGGGCCTACGGTCCGGGAGGCGAGGCTTTGAAAGGGAAAAAGATTTTGAATCTCATCACCTCAGGTGGTGGCTTCGACGCTTATCAGCATGGTGGACGAAACCGCTTTACTTACCGGGAATATCTAATTCCGTTTGAGCAAACAGCCACTTTGTGTCACATGCACTACCTGCCACCTTTTATTGTTCCGGGTGCGCCGCGATTAGAGCAGGGCGAATTGCTCAACTATGCCGATCAAATCACGAATATGCTTAGAACACTTTCTGCTGGTCGTATCGACATTGATGAGCTGCAACAGCATGATTATCTCAACTCCTACACGTTTCAATAAATCACCATGGAAGGCGGTATTTTAGGCAACGCACTGGTTTTTCTGGGCATATCGCTGCTCACAGTTCCTATTTCAAAGCGTTTAGGAATAGGTAGCGTGCTTGGCTATCTGATTGGAGGCGTGCTTATTGGACCTTTTTTACTTGGCTTTATCGGTCACGAAGGCGAAGACATCATGCACGCAGCCGAATTTGGAGTGGTGATGATGCTTTTCGTGATTGGCTTGGAGCTCAACCCGTCGTCGTTTTGGAAGATGCGCAAAAGCATTGTGGGCATGGGCCTCAGCCAAATGCTGGCTTCCACGGCGTTGTTGTTTGGCTTATTGTTGTTCGCGTTTCCCCTTCACTGGACAGCCGCTTTAGCCCTAGCCTTAAGTTTGGCGATGTCGTCTACGGCCATCGTTCTGCAAATATTAAAAGAGAAAAACCTCGGAAAAACAGAGGCTGGAGTTTCGTCGTTTTCTATTCTGCTGTTTCAGGATATTGCTGTAATTCCCATTTTGGCCATCGTTCCTTTACTGGCTACCGCTCCGGTCATCAGCAATGCGGCCAATGGCCATACCAATTGGGTTGAACAGCTCGACGCGCCTTTTTCTACACTTGTAATTTTGGCGGCTGTGGGCGGAATTCTTGTGGCCGGCAAGTTTCTCATTACGCCGATGCTGCGCTGGCTGGCCAAGGCCTACATGCGCGAGCTCTTTACTGCGGCAACCTTGTTTATCGTGATTGGAGTGGCCTGGCTTATGGAAAAGGTGGGCATTAGCGCTGCTCTCGGCACCTTCATCGCCGGCCTTATGTTGGCCAACAGCGAATTTAGGCACGAGCTCGAAACCGACATCGAGCCCTTCAAAGGGGTATTGCTTGGCCTTTTTTTCACTGCAGTGGGTTCTACCATTAACTTCGAACTCATTGCTGCAAGTGCATTGCCGCTATTCTCGTTCGTATTCGGACTGATGATCATCAAAGGCATTGTACTCTATGCCATAGCACGGATTTTTAAGTTGCGACTCGACCAGCAGCTTTTCCTCGCCTTGCTGCTTAGCCAGGTTGGTGAATTTGCTTTTGTTCTACTTACCACGATTGGTCAGTACCGATTGCTCGACAAAGGGCAAATCGACTTTTTCATGGCCGCCGTAACACTTTCCATGGTTGTTTCTCCGGTGTTACTCTTTCTCTTTGAGCGCTTTGTAAGCAGCAGGCTCAACAACCGCGCGGTGAGCGAGCCTAAGGCCTTCGATCACATCGACGAACACCATACTGTAGTAATGGCTGGCTTTGGTCATTTCGGCAATACTTTAGGCCGTTTTTTGAGAGCCAATGGTGTTTCGGCAACAATTCTCGACAACGACAGCGACCGTGTAGCATTTCTGCGAAAAATGGGGTTTAAGGTGTTTTATGGAGATGCCACCAGACTTGATCTTTTGCATACTGCCGGACTGAAGGAGGCTCAGGTGTTTATTTCAACCCTCGACGATCCGGAGAAAAACCGGGAATTGGCCGAAACGGTGCGCACACATTTCCCTCACGTACGCATTTTTATGCGATCGAGGAACCGTTCTGATGCTTACGAGCTGATCGACCTGGAAGTGCCGCACATCTACCGCGAGTCGTTGCACACCTCGGTTCAGATGGGTGTTGATGTGCTGGAAAAGCTCGGCTTCCGAAAACACACCGCCACACGAAAAGCCGCAGAGTTTATTCGTTACGACGAAGCCGCTTTGTCGAAATTGGCCTCCAAACGCAGCGGTTCATCGTCGTCGTACATCGACAGTGTGCGCGAAGAAATCGCCATGCAGGAGCGCCTGTTACAGGAAGACGACCTCTTCCTTTCCGACAGTAACGACCACGCCTGGGACCGCACTTTGTGAACCCAATTTCAGGCATTGAGATTTAGGCTGCTCAGTTGGGCGCCTGCCTCGCTGGTCTTCTCGGTATGTTGAGGCCAAACCGCCGGGCACCGCGTGTTTCGCTGCTACTCCTCAAAACAGAGCCGCTCTCGCGCTCCCTTTCGCTTCGCTCTAAAGCACTCCGCCCTTAAACTCGCACGCTTTCTTCGCTCTCACTCCCACTCTCACTCTGTTTTGCGGGGTATTCGCTGCACCCGCTGGCGCTTAAATCCGCTTAACCCGCACAATGGCTTCCTAGAATCATCTTAACATTTGACTTTCTTGTAAAATATCAGATGCGGATGCGCATTGCCAATTATTTGTTTTTTTGAAGCAGCAAGGTGAATTTATTGATATCTGCGGCAGCATTGATTACTTGCCTGAAAACCGGATAATCGCTGATCGAATATTCAGTTTTCGCATAAAACTCCCTGATTTTCATCACCACCTCATTTCCCTCTAGAAAAACCTCCACTTTGATTCCACAAAGATCTTCTCCGCTTTCAGATTTAAATGCCAGATCACGGTTCAGGCCTTCGTAGCCTTTGGCGGTATGCCCTTCAGGAACCCTAATCCTTACTTCATGTATGGCAATGTGTGGAAAGGCCACATCAATAGGATTAAAACGGGTTTCTTTATCGTACATCTGAACCTGCGGGCCAATGAGTTCACCAAATCTGATGATCATTCGGTCTCCTGTATTTTCGGTGTATTCAGTTGTTTTCCAGTCGTAATCAATAATTAATGGCCTTCCATACGTTTCAACATCACTCACTTTTGCATTTTGAATTTGCTTTACGGTGAATGTTCCACCTTTTTTCCCGTGTCTTACATTCTCTTCAATCACCTCTTTGGTTTTTTCCTCACCAATCAATTCGAATAAAACCTTTTGACCGTCGTTCGCATAGCGGTTTCCGCTAAATCGGGTTTTAATATTCACCTCTTCCTCGTCGGGATTCCAGGTAACCAGAATATTATGTTCTCTAACCACTGAATCCATTGGCAATGAAGGAATTTTAGCAATTTTCGTAACGCCACTGTACTCTTCTCCAATGAGGATTGGCCGAACGAACATCGCGTACTGGTCGCGATACAAGGCGCCGATGTCGCCCGGGCGAAAGCTTTTATCTACAGGATCTGTATATATCTTATAGGTAGGGAAGTAAAACAAGGGATCCTCCAGATAGGTGTTCGTTGGAAAGTCGGGATCAAAGAACTTTTTACCCTTCCAAACCGTGAAAATGAGTTCCCATTCTATTTTTAATTCCTGAAAAATCATCGTGTAGATTCTAAGCATAGAGTATTCATCCACATATCGCATTTTGAAGTTTTTTTCTACATCGGCCACATGCTGATAAGACTTGGATACATTAAATTCTCCCTTCAATTTGTTTTCTATAGCAAAGAGTTGGGCCAAACCAGACAGTTCAGCCCAGTTTTCTTGTTTGACCAGTTTTTTGATGAATTTCTTTTC
>CANHCM010000045.1 GCA_947459155.1 Bacteroidota bacterium
CCGAAAACTGGGGCGGAGTAAATACCGCTTTACCCGGCGAACCCAACGGATTCTGCACTCCGCAGCTCTTCAGGAAAAGTGGAGTTACCTATCTAATTGCGGGCTCACAAAGCGGATTTTTCAGGCTTTATGCCAACATCGACGACAACCTCAGTGGCCCATTCACCTTGCTCGATAGCCTCGTTTTGGGGAATCGTTTCGGAGAACGAACGTCGATCGGCTTAAGCGACCTGAACGACGACGGTTACCCGGAAGCCATCGTTGGCAATTACGCTGGCGGTATTTCTTTCTTAGAAGGAATTTTCCCTTCGGGATGGCCTCAGCAGCAGCCTTCATCGAACACGAAATTATTCCCGAATCCGGGCAACACCGCACCTTATATATATATTGATGCTTCGGCAGATTGCGCCATAACTGTCTTCGATGTTTCGGCACGGGTGCTCTTTCAAGGTCAACAGCGCTTACCCGGAAATCTGCCATTCATTCCTGAAACCCCAGGCGTCTATCTCGTTCAGATTCAACAAAACAATCATACCGAAGTCATTCGATGGAGCGTACAGTAAATCCCGAAGTAGCCCGGTGGATCGAAGCCTTGTCGCTAAAGGCTCACCCCGAAGGCGGCTGGTATGCCGAAAGCTTCAGGGCTGAGCGCCGCGTCATCGATCCCAACAGCGAAAAAGAATATTCAGCCGGAACCTCGATTTACTATTTGCTCGACGATGCTTCGTTTTCGGCTTTTCACCGCGTTGGAGCCGATGAAACCTGGCATTTTTATGCGGGCACAGGCCTCAGTATTTTCCACATCGACCGGCTGGGGCATCTCCATAAGTACCGCCTGGGGCGGGATGTCATGGCGGGTGAAAAGCTCCAGCTCACCATTCCAGCTCATGAGTGGTTCGCCTGTCAGGTCGAAAGTCCCGGAGGCTTCGCCCTCTGCGGATGCACCGTTTCGCCCGGCTTCGAATTCAACGAATTTGCATTAGCCTCAAGAGAGGAACTCATTTCGGCCTATCCGATTCACAAAAATGTAATTGTCAGACTGACACTTTGAATTTTTAGCAAATTTTAAGGAATTCCACGCCTTTTGGTGAGGACGAATCACTTACTTTTGCCGCGGAAATTCAGAATTGCCATGATGGAGTTCAGCGAAAACGAGAACCAAAAGATGATTAGGGATATGCTGCGCGATTTCTGCGACAAGCATATCAGGCCAAAATTGATGGAATGGGACGAGAGTCAAACCTTTCCGCGTGAGGTGTTTACAGAGCTTGGTAAGTTAGGCTTGATGGGTGTGCTTGTTCCCGAAGAATATGGCGGTTCAGGTTTTGGCTACCTCGAATATGTAACGGCCATCACTGAACTCGGCAAAGTTTGTGGGTCAATCGGACTTTCAATGGCCGCACACAATTCCTTGTGCACCGGGCATATCCTGCAATTTGGAAACGAAGAACAAAAGCGAAAGTACTTACCCAAGCTGGCCAGCGGCGAATGGATTGGTGCCTGGGGACTTACCGAGGCCAACACCGGTTCAGACGCGATGCGCATGAAGTGTGTCGCGCAGCAGGACGGTGATTACTACGTCCTAAACGGAACCAAGAACTGGATTACCCACGGAATTAGCGGTGAAGTTGCCGTAGTGCTGGCCCGTACGGGCGAACTGCTCGATTCGCGCGGCATTACCGCGTTTGTAGTTGAGCGTGGCACACCAGGCTTCATGGCCGGTAAGAAAGAAAATAAGCTGGGCATGCGGGCCTCCGAAACCGCCGAATTAATCTTCGACAATTGCCGCATCCATAAAAGTCAGGTTTTAGGAAATGTGGGTGATGGCTTTATCCAGGCCATGAAGGTACTCGACGGTGGACGAATTTCGATTGCGGCCCTGTCGTTGGGTATTGGTAAAGGCGCCATTGAAGCCTCGATCAAATACGCCAAAGAGCGCCACCAGTTTGGTCAGCCCATTGCAAACTTCCAGGCCATCAGCTTTAAGCTGGCCGACATGAAAACCCGTTACGAGGCGGCCGAACTACTCACCCTTCAGGCGGCCGATCTGAAGAACCGCGGCGAAAAGGTAACCGTACAATCGGCTATGGCTAAATATTACGCTTCAGAGATGTGCGTTTATGCCTCCACCGAAGCCATTCAAATTCACGGTGGATACGGTTATACCAAAGATTTCCCCGTCGAAAAATTTTATAGAGACTCAAAACTGTGCACCATTGGCGAAGGCACTTCTGAAATTCAAAAGCTTGTAATCGCTAAGAATCTGCTCTCCTGATCAAACCAATCTCAAGTGAAAACGCAGACTTCCGAAAGGTCGTCTGCGTTTTTTTTATGTCCTAAATCCTAAGCCTTATTTTCAAAAAAACGCATTTCGATGTAACCCTCAGAGGTTACACCAAAATGAAGCCCATGAATGAGGCCTCCACTGAATTATAATTTATTCATATTTCTCACTCAATGAGCTACTTAGGAAGCTCTGAGTTTCTATTGTTCTGAGAAGTCCGTTAAGCCTTACATATCACAGAAGTTCTTGTTTATCAGCCAATTCAGCCCATTTTGGCGCTGTAGGTTTGCTATGCATCATTCTGTAGCAATATGAAAGCAAAATTACCTTGGCGTAATTGGTTAGGAAGCGGACTGTTATTAGCGTCGCTACCACTAAGCGCTCAAACGGCCGAAGAAAACGGCTCCGGGCCGGCGACCAGCGACCTTCAATATGAGTTGTTGGCCGGACTCAACGAGGAGTTCCGTGAAGAGAATAAAATCAAACCTTCTGCAGAGGCCGACTTATACATTAAAGCTTCTCGATTAAGACTAGATTTAGCCAAGGAGCAGGAAGTGGAATTGTCGGCGCGAACCGGCTGGGCGAAAGACTTCGTCTGGAAATTCGGCGATGGCAAGGTCGTTTCCGGCTTTCAACATGTGAAGCACCGTTACGAAAAAGCCGGAACTTATCAGATCACTTTATTGGCTTCGAGCGGCGATAAGCTTGAACGCCAGCAAATCGAACTGGAGGTGGTCGACTCGCGCCAGCCCGAAGAGTGGCAGGAAATGGAACATTACATTGTGTTTCCCCACAACAACCGGCTGGAAGCGAAGGTGCAGATGAATTTACCCAGAAAGGAGCGAAAAATGCGGTTTCAGGTTCAGGACATCGAAGGGCGCGAGGTTTTCGAATACAAGCTGGGAAAGGTGAGAAAGCGTGAAGTGGTAACCATCGACTTGCGCAATTTACCCGACGGTAAGTATTATGCCGTGTTGAAAGGCAAGAAGTACAGCCTGGTATCGCGCTTAACGGTTACCCGTTAGGGGTTTGCTCAGCTTCTCGTTTACGCCCATACCAAACAGAGCATAGTCGAATTTCACCGGATCGAGCGGGTCGATTTGCCGCAAAAAGGCGGTTAGCTCTTCCACTGCTAACCAATCGTTCTGCTTTCGCTGCAGAATACCCAGATTTCGGGCTACACCGGCCGAGTGAACATCCAAGGGTATGTATAGCTTCGCGGGTTGAATGCCCGACCAAAGCCCAAAATCGACACTCCGCTTGTCCTTGCGCACCATCCAACGGAGAAACATGTTAAGCCGTTTGGCCGCAGAGCCCGCATCGGGATTGGCCAAATGTCGGGAGCTCAGTTCAAGGGCTTTCGTCTTACCGGGCTCATCGGCAAGCATCAATGAACGAAACTTCATCAGTCCTTGCTTGAGGTCATCAGCCTGAAAGGCGGCCTCCATCCCGCCCTGCCGGGCATACAGCCTTTGCAGCATGAATAAAAAGGTGGTACAATCGCTGCCGGAAAAAGTACGGTGCACGAAGCCGGCAAAGCGTTTCCGCTCTTTCGCACTGTGCCCGATAACAAAGTCATAAGGCGCTTCGTCCATCCATTCCATTAAACGTAAAGCATTGCGAATCAGCGTTACCCGCTGTCCCCAAGCAATTGTAGCGGTTAGAAAACCGGCAATTTCAATGTCTTCTTTGCGTGAAAAGCGATGTGGAATACAAATGGGGTCGTGTTCGATGAAGCTTTTCCGGTTGTATTCGTCGGCTTTTTCTTGCAGAAGCGCTGCAATTTCAGGCTTCGACAAGCCCCTGATTGAACCAGATTCAGAACTCATCGCCCCAATCCGGTTCCTCATTGAGGGCTTCCCAGGCCGAAGGATCAGGCGCATTGGGCAGCTTGTTGATGGCCTCAATCACAGCATCAATCATTTCGTCGGCCAACATGTGTAATTCAAGGCCATCCTCACCGGATTGACGGAAAAACAGACGGTCCATCGTATTGCCCCAAACCTCACGCAGCTCGTCAGCACTGATGGCTGCAGACGAATTGGCAGAGAACAGGGCACAAACGGCATTCACAAGCCAATCGGTATTGGGTTCGGCCACCCAAAAGATGGTGTATGACTCACCAAACAGCTCATGGTCGCCGGCTTCATTGACCAATGCAGAAGGCAGCGTATTGAAGCTAAATTGCTGATTCCGAATTTCATCTTCCGAAAATCGCCAGCTGGCCAGTTCTTTCGCCTCCTTGGTCGAAAGCAACGTTGGCTTGGGTAAGGTCGATTGCAGTTCGGAGATTGTCGGGCTCCACTGCGCATCATCAAAAGCGTAAACCTGATAGCCCAAACCCGCCACCAGCCTCGTTTTGGCATTTTTCAATAAAGCATAACCGGGCAGTGGCTTGTCGGCCAAAAATTGCATGAAGGGTGTCATGTGTGCAAGATGACAAAACACCGACGAACTACCAAACCATGGCTTGATTCTTGTTCGCCCGATTTTAAATCAAACGCTATGAATTTGCATTTTTTACGTACCCTCATTGTATCGTTATTCCTCTCTAATGCCTTGCTGGCGCAGAATATTCTGTGGTCTGACAATTTCGAAACCTATGAAGGCACCGGTAGCATTCCACCCGGATTTGGCGGTGGCATGCGGGTTTATTCTACTCACGGAACCTCATCTTCAAAAGCGTTATGTATTCAGTTTTCTCCATTCAAACAAAGCGATAGCACCATTACTCCGCTCATTGGGCCCATTGTAGATGGATCCGTTTTCAGCTTCGACTACCGTTTTGCCGCGTATGTGGGTGGCGTTGCCTTTAACGGTTACACCCTGAATTCCGATGCCATCGAAGTGTTTATTGCCCCTGAAGGCGGCAATTATGGACCGGCCGTTTTGCGGATCGACGCTTCAAACCATACTTCCTCGCTCAGTTTTGCGCAACGTACAGTGAATCTCGACGATTATGCCGGACAATCCATTCGCATTAAAATGAAGGGTGTGCGTGGAAATTCGGCCGACTATTGGTTCGATACCGATAATTTCCAGGTAAGTCAAGCCAACTCGATTGAACGGCCCACAATAAACGATTTGAGTGTTTTCCCCAATCCAAGTTCAGAACCGACTGTTACCGTGAGCTTTGATGCCCCGGTGCAATCCATTCAAATTGAAGTTTTAAATATGCTGGGAGCGGTGGTGATGAAAAAGCAGGTACAAGGACAAAAAGCGGAGTTAGATGTACATCACTTGCCTCGTGGAGTTTACTACGTGAAGGCCGATTTGGGCTCGAAGAAAATAATCCGAAAATTGGTGTTGAAATAAATCACGAATTAGCGCCAATCAAAAACGGCCGGTTGAGTGATTTCAGCCGGCCGTTTTGTGTTGTAAAGCAATCCGTTTAGAAAAACAAACGCACATAGCGCAAAGTAAACTGCGCCCTTTTGCTCCATGTTTTTAGATAATTCAATACCCTTTTCATTCTATTCTTGTGTGATGGACGGTTAATGAACGGATGTATGCCGGCTTTGTTGCACAGGGCTTTGATGATTTCTTACATTAAAATTAAACTCCTGTTGATGACCGATACATTCTCCTGAGAATCAGATATCCACAAAGCTATTCACAATCCTGCTCTCGGTCATTTAAGAACGCCAAAATCGGGCTATATTTGGGGCCTTCATACTATGGAATCATCAAAATACGAAGCCGTCATTGGTCTGGAAGTGCACATCCAGCTGTTGACGAAAAGTAAAGCCTACTCGGCCGACTCTGCTACTTACGGAGCGCATCCCAATACACAAATCAGTGTCATCACCCTTGGGCACCCCGGCACACTTCCACGACTAAATAAACAATCGGTTGAGTTTGCGGTGAAATTAGGACTGGCCTGCAGCTGCAACATTACCCGCGAAAATCAGTTTGCCCGGAAAAACTATTTCTACGCCGACCTTCCCAAGGGCTATCAGATTACACAAGACAAAACACCGATTTGCACAGGCGGTCGGATACGCATCAAAACTTCTGAGGGGCAAAAAGACATCGGACTCACTCGCATTCACCTTGAGGAAGATGCCGGAAAAAGCATGCACGATCAAGATCCTTACGATTCGTTGGTTGACTTGAATCGGGCCGGTGTTCCATTGCTCGAGATGGTTTCGGAACCTGAAATCCGATCGGCTGAAGAAGCCGGGGCTTACCTCACCGAGGTGCGGAAGCTTGTACGTTATCTCGACATCTGCGACGGGAATCTGGAAGAAGGAAGCATGCGTTGCGACGCCAATGTTTCGGTGCGTTTGCGTGGGGCTTCTGCCTTCGGAACCAAGGTCGAGGTGAAAAACATGAATTCTATCCGCAACGTGCAGCGAGCGATCGAGCACGAGATCGAACGCCAGATTAAGTTGATCGAATCGGGTGGTGTGGTTGATCAGGAAACACGCAGTTTTGAAGCCGCTACGGGTACCACCTTCACCTTGCGGAGCAAAGAGCAAGCAAACGACTATCGGTATTTCCCCGAGCCGGATCTTTGTCCTGTAATTGTTGATGAATCCTACATCAGCGCGGTGCGCGCCGCCATGCCTCCACTGCCTGAAGCCTTACACAATCGCTTCACCGGTGAGTATAAACTTTCAGAATACGATGCGGCCATCCTCACAGAAAACAAGCAAATAGCCTTGTATTTCGATACAGTTTGCAGCATTACGAGCAATTATAAAGCAGCCGCCAACTGGATGAACGGCCCGGTAAAGTCGTGGTTGAATGAGAACGGACTCGAAATGGAGCAGTTTCCGCTCAGTCCGGTGGTGCTGGCCTCGCTGATTTTGCTGATCGACAGTGGCAAAGTGAGCCACACGATCGCCAGTCAGCGGATTTTCCCCATTCTCATCAATAATCCTGAGGCCAATCCGGAACAAATCGCTTCAGAAAACAACTGGATTCAGGCCAGCGACGAATCGGAGCTGAAGGCCTGGATTGAAGAGGCCATCGCCAAGTATCCGGCGAAAGTGGCCGAGTATAAGTCGGGAAAAACAGGCTTGCTCGGCTTGTTCATGGGCGAAGTCATGAAAATTTCAAAGGGTAAGGCAGACCCTAAATCGGCCAATCAAATTTTAAAAGAAACCCTCGATAATCATGCTTAATTTCATTAATGGCCCTCTGCGGCTTAGTATAATCCTCTGTCTCCTTGGCAGTTTCTCTATCGTCGCCTGCAGTTCTTCTTCGAAGGAGTCGCCCCTGAGCGGAGTGGTTTCGAAGCATGCCAATGCCTGGCTCTACCTCGAACAAGTAAAAGACAATAACGTGGTTCCCATCGATTCGGCGAAAACCAACGAGAAGGGCGAATTCACATTTAAACAAAAAATTGAGGTTAAAGACTTCTATCGTTTGAGAATCAGCCAAAACAATTTTGTATTTATTGTCCTCGACCCCAAAGAGAAAGTCCGTTATGAAAACAACAATGTGTTGTTGCAGCAGGATTATACCCTGAGCGGCTCGGAAGAAGGGAAATTGGTTTTGGAGATCAAGCAGTTGCGCCAGAGTATCAATACGCACCGCGACTCTTTGATTCAGATCATCAATAACGCACCGGCAGAGCAGCGCGGACAGTTGCAGAAAACCATGGAAGAGGGCTACAACCAATTTGTGAATTCGCGACTGGAGAAGGCCCGTAACATCATTAAAACCAAAACAGATAAGTTGGCCGCAGTAACGGCGGCTGAAATGCTCGATCAGGATGCCGACTTCGAATCGTATGCCTTGCTGGCCGAAAGCCTGAAGAAGAACTATCCAAAATCGGGCTTTGCCCAAAACTTCATCAACCGCGTGGAGCAAATGAAGGCAACAGCCATCGGTTCTATGGCTCCTGAAATCAATTTGCCATCGCCCGACGGGCAAAACATCGCCTTGTCGTCGCTCCGTGGAAAAGTGGTACTCATCGACTTTTGGGCCTCCTGGTGTGGACCTTGCCGAATGGAAAACCCCAATGTGGTTCGACTTTACAATGAGGTGAAAGACAAAGGTTTTGAGGTGTATTCTGTATCGCTCGACAAGGACAAAAACGCCTGGGTGAACGCCATTCAAAAGGATGGACTCGTGTGGAAATCGCACGTTTCCGATTTGCAGTTTTGGGGTTCTTCGGTAGTAAAGCAGTACGGATTTTCGGGAATTCCATTTACCGTGTTAATCGACCGTGATGGTAAAATTATCGGCAAAGGTTTGAGAGGCGAGCAGTTAGAGGAGGCCGTTAAAAAGCAGCTACCTTAAAATTTCAGGTGGCCTGTAACATCTTTTTTTTGGATTGCTCTTTTAGCCCAAACTCAACCGCATGAAAAACCTATTTACTCCCTTCACAAAGCTGCTCCTGGTGGGTGGCTTTGTTTGTTCGGCAGCCGGCTTTGCCGAAGTTCAAGGTCAAACGGACAAGTATTTTCAACAGGAAGTCAACTATTCTATTGAAGTTCGGCTCGACGACGAGCGGCACATGCTCCACGCGTTTGAAAGCCTCGAATACATCAACAATTCGCCAGATGTGCTCAACGAAATCTGGTTTCATTTGTGGCCCAATGCGTATCGCGACAATTCCACGGCTTTTGCTGAGCAGGAACTGCGCAATGGCTCTACCATGTTTCATTACGCCAAGCCTGAGTCACGCGGCTCGATCGACAGTTTAAAATTCATGGTGGATGGCGAAGTGGTAAAAATGGACTACCATGAGCGCCACCCCGACATCTGCAAAATCACCTTAAACAAAGGCCTTCAGCCAGGAGGGCGCATTACGATTAGCACCCCGTTTCGGGTGAAAATTCCTTCTTCGTCATTTTCAAGGTTGGGGCATTATAAGCAGCAGTATCAATTGTGTCAGTGGTATCCAAAGCCTGCTGTTTACGACCGGAAGGGCTGGCATCCAATGCCTTACCTGAATCAAGGTGAATTTTATTCGGAGTTCGGAAAGTTTAGGGTGTCGATTACCCTGCCTGAAAATTACGTGATTGCCTCCTCGGGAACCATGGAAGCCAATGCCGCCGAAGAGGCGCGGATTGAGGAGAACATTCGCAAGACCACCGAGTGGATGGCTCAAGGTTACCCTGAACGGAAGAAAGACACGATTCAGTCGTCCAAAACCCTGAAAACCGTTGTGTACACTCTCGAGAACGCACACGATTTTGCATGGTTTACCGACAAAGAATACCTCATTCAGCGTGGAAGCGTAAAGCTCGACCGTTCGGGGAACACCATCGAAACGTGGACCTATTTCACCCCGAAAAATGCAAAGTCGTGGAAAGACGGGATTACCTACGTAAACGATGCGGTGAAGTATTATTCTCAGTGGGTGGGCGATTACCCCTGGCCGGTTTGTAAGGCGCTCGACGGCGCACTCAGCGCGGGCGGTGGCATGGAGTATCCAACCATCACCATCATTTCTCCAACGAGCGACGTGGTGCAACTCGACGAGGTTATTGCCCATGAAGTGGGTCACAACTGGTTTTACGGCATTTTGGCCAGCAACGAACGCCGTTACCCCTGGATGGACGAAGGCACAAACTCTTACTACGAGAACCGGTACATGCGCTTGAAGTACCCCGACCATTCGTTGGTCGACATGGTGTTGCCTGGAAAAATTGGCGAGAAACTCGGCGTCGATGAACTCGGAACTTACACCTTGCAATCGGTGCCCTACAAGCTTTGCGCGCGCAGTGGTATTGATCAGCCTTTGCACCTGGCGGCGGATGACTACACGAGTATCAATTACGGCACCATGATTTACATGAAAACCGCGGTGGTATTCAATTATCTCGAAGCGTACCTCGGTACCGAAAAGTTCGATGCCATGATGCAATCGTACTTCAACACCTGGAAGTTTCGTCACCCCTACCCTGAAGATTTCAGAGCCCATGCTGAGCAGTTCACCGGCGAAAAGCTGGACTGGTTTTTCGATGGCTTGATAGAGTCGCGCGAACGTGTTGATTATGCCATTGGCGGCATTCGGAAGACGGACAAAGGCTACAAAGTCACCGTACGAAATCAGGGTGAGCTGGCGGCTCCGCTGGGTATTAGCCTGCGGCAGGATGACAAAGTGCAAACCCATTGGTTTCAAGGCTTTGAAGGGAAGCAAAAGCTGGAGGTTCCGGCCTCTCCGGGCAGCAAACCCGAGTGGATTTCGGTAAATGGTACCGGTCAGATTTTGGATGTAAACCCGAAAAACGACCGCCGGAAATTATCGGGGCTTTTCAGAAGAACCAAGCCAGCCATTCGACTTTTAACAGGACTGGAGCGTCAGGGGCGCAGGTCGATGTACCTCATTCCAGCCCTTGGTTTTAATGCCTACGATGGCTTCATGTCGGGACTCGCCTTCCACAACTGGGGCATTTACCGCAAGCGCCTGGAGTACATGTTCGTTCCGATGTACGGCATGAATTCTTCCCAATGGGCCGGCTCTTCACAGATTAGCTATCAGTTCAGACCGGTTGTGGGGCCTTTCAAAACCGTAACCCTCAATGGAACGGCCGACCGTTATTCGAACCGGACCTTTGTGAGTGATGGCTTCCGTCGCTACACCGCCTCGGTGGCCTTCCGTTTCAACAACACCAAAAAGCCCTGGAGCAAAGACGAAAAAGAGCTCATGCTGCGCTACATCCGCACTGAGCTTGAGTTGAATAACACCGGTGACTTTATCTTGTTTCCCCTAGCACAGTCGTTTTATCAGGCGCGCTTTACCCATGCGGTAAACCACACGCTGCGTCCATGGAAAGTGATTGCCGATGTTCAGGCGCATCAGGATTTTGCCAAGACAAGCCTCACCTACACCCGCCGATTTGCCTACAACAAGCGTAAGAAGGGACTTGATTTACGATTCTTTGCCGGTGCTTTCTTGTACCGACGCAATGGAGATAATGGCGGAACCGGAAGTGTAGATGCCCGATTCCGTTTAAGCGGACAAAGAGGTTCACAGGATTACCTTTTCGATGACATTTTCCTCGGTCGTAATGAGACCAGCGGAGTCTGGGCGCAGCAAATGAGCATGACCGATGGTATGTTTGCCTTACCCGTTTTCATTGGTCAGGCCGACCGCTATTTGACCAGCCTGAATTTGCAAACCACCTTACCGGTGTCGCCATTAAGGATTTTTGTGAATGCCGGTTATTGGGGTTATGTAGAAAGCACGCTGCTCAACCCGGGAGCCCAAATTTTCGAGCCACAGCAGTTTTCTTACAGCAACAAGCAGGACTTTGGAGCTGAGGCCGGGGTATCATTGCCGCTCATCAAAAATGTGTTCGAAGTTTATCTTCCACTGGTTTATACCGATAATTTAAAGCAAAACTTTGAGCTCCAAAGCAATAACGATTTCATCCACCGCCTTCGCTTTGTGCTCAACATTAAACTGATGAACCCAATAAAAACGGTTCGTAACCTGGGCAGTTAAGCATGTCGAAAATCTATTTCGCCAGCGATTTTCATCTGGGCGTGCCCAACGCCGAGCAGAGTCTCCTTCGGGAGAAGAAGCTTGTTCGGTGGCTGAATGAGGTTTCGGCCGAAGCCGACACCATTTACCTGGTTGGCGATCTTTTCGATTTTTGGTTTGAATACAAACATGCGGTTCCCAAAGGCTATACACGGCTTTTGGGAACCCTTTCTGCGTTAAGCGACAAAGGAGTTCGTATTGAGGTGTTTACCGGCAATCACGACATGTGGATGTTTGGCTACCTCGAACAGGAATGTGGCGTTAAAGTGCATCGCCAACCCATTGTTTTGGAGGCGCAAGGGAAGAAATTGGTGTTGGGACATGGCGACGGATTAGGTCCGGGCGATTATGGCTACAAATTCATCAAACGTGTCTTTGCCCACCCACTAAGCCAATGGCTGTTTGCACGATTGCATCCCAACTTTGGGATTGGAATGGCCAATTTTTGGTCGCGCCGAAGCCGGGCCACCGCCGCCCAGAAAGACGCGTTCAAAGGCGAAGAACATGAATGGCTCCTCAGTTATGCCAAAGCACGCGTTCAGCAAGAACCGGATATCGATTACTTCGTGTTTGGCCATCGCCATTTGCCCCTCGACCTGACTGTGAACGAGCACTGCCGTTATGTGAATTTGGGCGATTGGTTTGAGGCCTGTTCCTATGCCGTTTTAGACCAAGGCATTTTGGAGCTAAAATATTATCGCTGAGCCCATCCAATTTTATAAACAAATGTCAGCCCGGCTGAGCGGCTTGGTATATTTGCAGTTCTATGGCCGAAAGTGAAAAGTCGACAAGCGCTGCTCGCAAGCGAAAGCCCATTTTAGGGGTGAATACCATGAGTGATTTCTCTGCAGGAAAGCTACCACCACAAGCAGTGGATGTAGAAGAAGCCGTGTTGGGTGCGCTCATGCTGGACAAAGATGCCCTTTCATCGGTGATTGACTCGTTAAAGGTGGAGACCTTTTACAAAGATGAGCATCAGCGGATTTTTGAAGTCATCCTGAACCTCTTCAACAATTCTAAACCTGTTGATATTTTATCGGTAGTGCAGGAGTTGCGCCGCCGCGGCGAGCTCGACCTGGCCGGTGGAGCATCCTACATCACCTCGCTCACCAACCGTGTTGCCTCTACGGCGCACATCGAATACCACTCGCGCATTCTGAATCAAAAGCAGATTCAGCGCGAGTTGATTAAAGTGTCATCCAACATCATCTCCAAAGCCTATGAAGAAGGCACCGATGCCTTGATGCTGTTGGATGAGGCGGAAAAAGAGCTTTTTGCTGTTGGACAAAGCAACATCAAAAAGAATTTTGCCCAGATGTCGGACCTGGTGATTGAAGCCAAAAAGCAGATTGAGCTGGCCGGTTTGCAAACCGATGGTTTGAGTGGTGTGCCTTCGGGCTTTTTGGAGCTTGACCGGATGACGGCCGGCTGGCAACGTTCCGACCTGCTCATTCTGGCTGCTCGTCCAGGTATGGGTAAAACGGCCTTTGTTCTCGCGCTGGCGCGGAATGCCGCAGTAGACTTCAAGCGTCCGGTGGCTGTGTTCTCCCTTGAAATGTCGAGCATCCAATTGGTGATGCGTCTCATTTCCGGCGAGGCCGAACTCAGCAACGAGAAGCTGAAACGCGGCAGGCTCGAAAACCACGAGTGGCATCAGTTAGACACGAAGATTCGAGAACTCACCGAAGCCCCAATTTTTATCGACGACACCCCTGCCCTATCGATTTTTGAATTGCGGGCTAAGGCGCGCCGACTCAAGGCCAACCACGGCATTCAGATGCTGATTATCGACTACTTACAGCTCATGACGGCGGGCTCGGAAGTGAAAGGTGGCAACCGTGAACAGGAAATTTCAATGATCTCAAGGTCTTTGAAGGGCATCGCCAAAGAGTTGGACATTCCGGTTATCGCACTTTCGCAGCTCAGTCGTAACGTGGAGCAACGGGGAGGTTCGAAAGTTCCTCAGCTGAGCGACCTTCGTGAATCGGGAGCCATCGAGCAGGATGCCGACATGGTAATGTTCATTTATCGTCCTGAATACTATCAAATACACGAAACCGAAGATGGCAAGCCCACAGCCGGATTGGCCGAGATTCACATCGCCAAACACCGAAACGGTTCGCTGGGCGCGGTGCCTTTGCGGTACATTTCGCACCTGGCCAAGTTCGCAAATCTCGACTTTGTGCCTTCTCCACCCTCGTCGGCCGGAGCAGCTACCGGTGCCGGACTGAGGCCCAATACCGGTTTTGATGAGCCCGGTGGCGGAACCATCATCCGTGAATCGAAGATGAACAGCGCCGATTCCTGGGAAACCGACAACCTCGATTTTTAATCCATAAAATAACTAAGGGCAGAGTTCTGCGTTTATGTTCGTGATGATGAAGAAAGCGATCCTTCTCCTTCTGGTGTTTGCCGGTTTGCTCGTTCCAGGCAGGGCGGCCTCGATCCTCATTCCCATGGACGCCAGCCAACAGAACCATCTCAAGGCTTACGGCATTGCCTATTGGATTTTAACGCAGGACGTAGAGCTTTACTGGTTGCTCAACTACAAGGGCGGCAGTTTTATGAGCAAGCAGTTCAAGCAGATTGAGGAAGAATGTAAGATTCGTGGAGTGAGCTATCAGGTCATCTCCGACGGACAGTCGGCCTCCATTCTCGAAGAGCTTTCGGCCCCCGAAGTGAACATGGACCATGTAAAGCTCGAGAAGGCTCCCAAAGTGGCGGTGTATTCGCCCAAAGACAAGCAGCCCTGGGACGATGCGGTAACCTTAGTGCTTACCTATGCTGAGATTCCGTACGACGTGGTGTATGATGAAGAAATCATGACCGATAAATTGCTGACCTACGATTGGTTGCATCTTCACCATGAGGACTTTACTGGGCAATACGGCCGGTTTTGGGCGGCCTACCGCAATGCGAAGTGGTACATGGATCAGCAGAAGAATTCTGAGGACATGGCGCGGCGACTCGGCTTTAACAAAGTATCGGAATTGAAACTGGCCGTGGCCAAGAAAATCAGGGACTTTACCTTAGGCGGAGGTTTCCTTTTTGCGATGTGTTCGGCTACCGACAGTTACGATATTGCTTTGGCCGCCGATGGGGTTGACATTTGTGAGCCTATGTTTGATGGCGATCCGGCTGACCCCGGAATGCA
>CANHCM010000046.1 GCA_947459155.1 Bacteroidota bacterium
GGAGCCCAACACCGCGCCAAAGCCAAACTTGAAAGGCTTCATCAATTCGGGTAAGGCACCGTCGTTTGCAGCAAGCACGACGCCGGTTCTAATTTTAACAATTCGCTTAGCGACCGACGAAAAGTCATCGGCGGCAGCTTCCCATCGGCGGCAGGTTTCGCCCATAAAATCGTTAGCGGCAGGCTCTTCTTCCACATGCAGCAAGGAGGTGGTTTGCGCGCCGTACCAACCGACTGCCGAGCCCGAAACGAACACCTGAATACGCTGTTTTTGTTGTTCAAGCGTTTTGAGCAACAACTGGGCAGAGTTAACCCTTGAATCGAGGATTTCCTGCTTGCGTTTTTCCGTCCAGGGTTTGTCGGCGATGCCGGCACCGGCAAGGTGAACGATGGCATCGAGCTGGTTGAGCGCGCGGGAGTCGATTTCTGCCTTGTCGGGATTCCAGGTAAACACCGCATCATAAGGCTCTACGGCTTGTGCCGATCGACTGAGGAGCACCAGGGTATGCCCTTCAGCCTTCAACAGTTTGGCCAATGCCATCCCCAATAAACCGGTGCCTCCGGTAATTAATATTCTTGCCATGAAAATGAAACCCCCAAAGCTTCACAAATGTTTGGCGTGTAAGCCAGGGCTTGCTGAAAATTTCGCCCTGTCTGAGCGCATAGCCGCTGGGTTAGGAAGTTGAAGCCTTTTAGTTTTGTCGCAGACTTCTTAGCACATTCTGGTTTTACCGAAGATCCTATGCGGGATTTTCAGCAGCGCTCAAGCTCAGGCTTTTACCGGGAGCTTGTTTTTCTTGAAAGAGTCGCTATTTTTGTGTACCTGCTACGACTAACGTGATGAAGAAATTTGAGCAACCTCATTGTACTCAATGTGACGCCAGAAATAAGTCAATATTCTGCGACTTACGCGGCGAAGAGGTCGACACGCTTGACGAACACAAGAACTGTGGAATGTATAAAAAAGGCCAACTGATTTTCAATTCGGGGAGCTATCCACACGGTTTGTTTTGTGTAAAATCGGGCAAAATCAAAATTTACCGTACCGGCGATGAAGGCAAGGAGCAAATTGTGCGCTTGGCCAAAGAAGGTGATATTTTAGGGTATCGGGCCTTGCTGAGTGGCGACCGCTACTCGTCGTCGGCCGAAGCCATCGATGATGCGCAGATTTGCTTTATTCCCAAATCATCTTTCCTGGGTTTACTTTCAAGCAATGGCACCTTGTCGATGCAAATGATGCGTTTGCTTTCGGAAGACTTAAAGCACGCCGAACACAAAATTACCGATCTGGCCCAAAAGCCGGTTCGGGAGCGTGTGGCTGAGGCTTTACTGTATTTGCATCAAACCTATGGTTTAGAGAATGATGGCGTAACGATCAGCGTTACACTCAGTCGCGAAGACATTGCCAACATTGTTGGAACGGCGACCGAAACGGCCATCCGCTTGCTGAGCGAATTGAAGAACGACAATATCATCCAACTAAACGGGAAGAAAATTGCCATCTTAAACCACCGTGAACTGGTGAAAGTGGCCAATGTGAACGACTGAACAATCGGGGGGAATACGTGAAAAAATCGATACTCATTGCTCTTGGAGCCGGAATTTTTGCCTTAGTAGCGGCCACCATTAACGGTTCTGCCTCTGAAAAAACAGAATTAAGCGATGATCCGCATGCCTACTTCCGGCAGCTTATCGATGCCCACCGCGAACTCGACACCACTGCCCTATTCCTCACCTCGCAGCGCTGCGAAGGCTGCCATGGTTTCGACCCACTGGGCCTGGCCAACATAACGGCGGCCGGTTTGGATGTAAACCTATTCGACGACTGGGAAACCTCCATGATGGGGCTTGCAGGGGTTGACCCCTTGTGGAAAGCCAAAGTGCGCCATGAGGTACTGACCAACCCTTCACACGCAGGCGAATTGCAAACCCTTTGCACCTCGTGTCATGCCCCGATGGGCCACTTTACCGCCATTTACCGCGGCCAGCAACACTACACCCTCGAAGACCTCAGTCAGGACTCGCTCGGACTCTCCGGTGTTGGTTGCCTCGGTTGCCACAGCATTGGCGAAGAGGGCCTGGGTGGCCGGTTTACGGGCGACATTCCATACGACACCAGCAGGGTTGCTTATGGTCCATTTCAAAACCCAATGACAGGACCGATGCAGCTCTATGTGAATTTCACACCGGTGTATAGTCCGCACGTGAGCAAAGGGCGCTTCTGCTCTCCTTGCCATACCCTGATTTCGAACACGGTTGACCTCAGCGGCCAGCCTACCGGCCAAACCTTTGTGGAGCAAGCTACCTTCCACGAATGGATTAACTCGGCCTACCCGGAAGAAGACAAGCAGTGCCAGACCTGCCACATGCCTAAGATTGAGGAGCCCATAAAAATTGCCAACGGTTATACCGGCTTACCCGGACGTTCGCCGTTCAACCTGCACACCTTTACCGGCGCCAATAGCTTTATGGTAAACCTCATTAAGCAAAACAAAGGGGCGTTGGGCGTTACCGCTTCTGACGCCAATTTCGATTCGACACTGGCCGCCATCACGCAGTTGCTGCGCTTCCAAACGGTAGATCTTTCGTTGGGAGATCCGGTAATTGAGGGCGACTCGGTGACTTTTGAAGTAGAAATTGAAAACAAGGCCGGACATAAGTTTCCTACGGGTTACCCCGCGCGGAGGGCCTTTGTATCGTTTGTGGTTACAAACAATTTGGGCGATACCCTCTTTTCGTCGGGAGTGGCCAAGGCCAACGGAACAATTCAGGGAATTAACAGCTTACCGCAACCGCACTACACGGTTATTACCCGCGAAGACCAGGCCCAGATTTATGAGATGATCATGGGTGATGTGAATGGCAACGTAACCACGGTGTTGGAAAGAGGTGCAACACATCTGAAAGACAACAGAATTCCACCGCTCGGCTTCGCGAACGACCACCCGGTGTATGACACCGTGCAAATTGTTGGTGAGGCATTTACAGACCCCAATTTCAACCGCAACGGAAACTTCCAGGGAACGGGCAAAGACAAGATATTCTACAAGTTACCGATTAATGCGCTGGCCGGAAACGTGAACATTTCGGCTAAGGTTTACTATCAGGCAGTTCCTCCGCATTGGTTAGATGAAATGCGCACCTTTTCGGCCCCCGAAATTGATGCCTTCCTGGCGATGTACGACGCGGCTGATAAGCAGGCCATCGAGATTGCTGAGATTTCGCGAACCGACCTCATTTTACCGCTCAATGCTAAGAGCTTTGGCCAGGGGCTGGCGCCGATGGCATTCCCGCAGCCTTCATTTGCCGATGAACCAGTATTTATCCAATGGAACAAAACCATTACCCGACTGGATGCCTTTACGATTTCGGGACAAAAAATAAATGTTCGATACGTCCGTACGAAAGCCGGCCAATATCGCCTCGAAATGCCTGATGCAGCCGGGGTTTACCTCCTGGCCATCTATTCAGGCAAAGAACGTCATGTGCTGAAAATAGCACGCCGGACACATTAATCTCCGGAATTTTTACACCTTTGATTCTCCCAAAACCGTCACAACAACAAACAACTATGAAACCAACTCTACTCGTCGCAGCAGCCCTAATGCTGTCGGCATCCGCAGCTACGGCGCAGGCTCCGTTTAGCTTTGAGAGCGGAAATTACAAGTTGAGCAACACCAATTTCAGAAGCGGCTGCTCAGTAACCGTCACCGACTGGAACCAGGATGGCCTCGACGATATCATCCGCCTCGACAATGGCAATACAGCCTACGTAGAGGTTCAAAAAACCGGAAACCAATTTGAAACGATCGAGCTGGGACAAATGGCCAGCTCATCGGCTTGGGCAATGTGCGTTGCCGACTTCGACAAAAACGGCTATCTCGATATTGTGGGAGGATGGAATGGCAGCTGCCGCATTTTAATGACCAATAACTCAGGAACGGCAGCCACGCAGGTAACTTTGCCAAGCTCTAATTTCTTCCTGCAAAACATCACCGCCATTGATGCCAACAACGATGGCTGGATTGACTTGTTTACCTGCGACGACAACGGCGAAAGCACGGTTTACCTCAACGATGGCACCGGCACCCTGTTCGTGTCGTCGATTATCGATTTCGACGTAACTGATACCGATGATTCCGGAAACTACGGCAGCGTTTGGACCGACTTCGACAATGACGGCGATTTAGACCTATACATTGCCAAGTGCCGCCAGGGCGTGAACAGTCCAACCGATGGCCGCCGTATCAATGTAATGTTCGTAAACAATGGTGATGGCACCTTTACCGAAAATGCCGCTGAATACGGTATTGATGTTGGGTGGCAATCGTGGACTGCCAGCTTTGGCGACATCGACAATGATGCCGACTTAGACCTGCTCTTGACCAACCACGACTTTGAAAGCCAGATTTTCACCAACGACGGAAATGGCTACTACACCGATGTAACGGCAAGTTCTGGTTTTGATATTACCGACATGACGCCCATCCAATCGGGGTTTGCCGATTTAGACAATGATGGCTTCGTAGACATCGTGATTACCGGATCTACAGACCGCGTTTTCCACAACGATGGTGATGGAACCTTTACTGAAGTAAGCAATTTATTCCCCGGAAACGTGGGTACTTTCGCTTTCGGCGATGTAAACCACGACGGGCGCATTGACATTTACTCGGCCTACAACACCATTTACACCAACCCCAGCAATACCACCGACGACGAAATTTGGTTGAACAACACCGACAACGGGAACCACTTTTTTGCTCTCAACTTAATTGGTACCGAATCGAATATTAGCGCAATTGGTGCCCGTGCCCTGATTTATGGTTCATGGGGTGTGCAGCTCCGTGAGGTGCGTGCCGGAGAATCTTATGGTACTGTGTTCTCAGCCAAGCTTCAGTTTGGATTGGGAGAAGCCGATCAAATCGACTCTGTTGTGATTCGTTGGCCTTCAGGAATTGTGCAAACCATTGAAAACCCACAGGTTGATCAGTTCCTTACCGTAATTGAAGAACAGTGCATATCTCCTGAAGCGATTGTTACTGTAGATGGACCGGCAGTATTGTGTGCCGGACAGGCCCTCACCATGACGGCTCCTGCAGGGTACAACTACCTTTGGTCGAATGGTGCCACCACTCAGACCGTTCAAATTACAGCCTCCGGCGAATACAATGTCGAAGTCATCGACCAATCGGGCAACTGCTCGGCTGTATCGCGCACCATTACAGTGGTTGAATCGCCCGACGAAACTCCTGAGATTTCCTTGCTGGGAGAGGCGGTCTTCTGTAATGGAGGAAGCGTTCAAATTGCAGGTCCGGAAGGTTTAGATTCCTACCAGTGGAGCAATGGCGCAACCACCCAGACTATTGAAGTTAGCCAAAGTGGTAGCTACACCCTTACGGTTGATGGCGTTTGTCAGGAGTGGACTTCAGCACCGGTTGTGGTACAAGTGAACACGCCGGCTTCACCAGTGGCCGAAGATGTGATTATTCCTGCCCCCGGTACCGCAACCCTGAGCGCCACCGGCAATGGTCTGGTTTGGTTTGCCGATGCAGAAGGCAGCGTGCAGGTTGGAACCGGTGAAACCTTTACCACACCAGTGGTGGAAACAACCGCAACTTACTATGTGAGCTCAACCGTATCGACCGGCGGCGAGACCTACAATGCCGGATTGGCTCAACACAGCGGAACCAGCGTGTATAGTGGCAGCAATGCGACCAATGCCCAGATGTTTTTCGATGTGTTGGAAAACTGCACTTTGAAATCGGTGAAAGTTGAAACTGACACTCCGGGCGACAGAACAATTGAAGTGCGCGATAACACCGGAAACCTCGTAGGTAGCGTTACAGCGATGGTAAATGCCGGTTCGGTGCAAACCATCGATTTGAATGTTGTGCTCAGCCCGGGTGTTGATTACAGCATTTCGACCAACAGCGCAACCAACCAAACTTCGCTTGGTTTTGCGGGTCCTCGCCTGAAGCGCAACTATGCCGGCAACAACGGCGCTCCTTATGCCTATCCGTTCAATGCCGATAACCTTCTTTCAATTACCGGTTCATCGGCCGGCCCTCTGTACTTCTTCTATTTCTACGATTGGGCTGTAGAACGCGAAATCACCACTTGCTACAGCGATCCGGTTGCCGTAAATGTAACTGTTGATGAATCGACTACGGTTCAGACACTTTCTAAAGGCATCGAAGTATATCCAAACCCGGCACAAGATGTACTGTTTATCCGCAATTCGGGAGAAAACAGCCGCGTGTTGATGATGGATGCTTCAGGGCGTATTGTTCGCAACGAAAACCTTGGCGCTTCGGGTCAGGTTTCGCTGCACGGACTGTCATCGGGCCTTTATCTGCTTCAACTTGAAAACGCAGGAGAGCGCGTTTCTACAAGAGTTGTAGTGCAATAACCGATATAACTCATAGAAAAAGCCGGGGCCTCAACGCTCCGGCTTTTTTTATGGATTCTATATAGGGCCAACTGAAAAAGTCAGACCGCGCAGCAGCATCGCCAGATAAATGCATCAGATGCAAGGCGACAAGGCGAACCTGTATACGAATACCGCGAGCAACGAAGCAGATGATGTATTTCTGGCTAACGAAAAATTTTTGATTTTGAAAGATCATCTTTACAGGAATGGAAAAACAGGGCTTAAAACCTTGCACTTAAATCGGTTCAAACAGTTGCTAAACTGCTTACAATAAATTCATTGAGTATTTTTCAGCTGGCCGTATTCAGACTGCCGCTCTGGTCATCCGCCGACAGGCAAAAACCTGATTTTTATCAGGAAATGGCTTGAGGCGAATCATTTTTCAAGTGTATTGTTCCTTGAATCTTTGTAGAGGCGAATAGTCATGCCGCTTCATGGGCAATTACCGACATATCAACTTTCACAAAATCGACGATGAAGATCTGCTGAGCTTTATTGAGCAGCGGCACCATGCCTATTGTAAGAATATGCTGGAGTTGATTATCCGCAATTTTAGATCGGCTCAGCAACAGCGGGGGCAATTTAGTAAGGAGGGAAATGAGCTGCTTTCGGCCTTGCTGGAACTGCGCGACGAAGTTGAAGCCCTTATTCGGAAGGAGGAAGAAACGCTGTTTCCCTACGTTCGGAAGATGCTTCAGGTAAAATCGCGCATTGAGCCCTACCGGTTTCTCGATGTAAACCTGACCGAAAGCTCTATTCGCACCATTCACGAAGACCATGTGCGGGTAATGAAGGTGCTAACGCGGATTAAAAAGATGACCAATCATTTCAGCCCGAAAGAAGAGGCCGATGAGATTCTCCGTTTGGTGTACGCCGAAATGAGTGAGTTCGACGCCGATTTCTCGCAGCACTTGCACCGCGAGCTGGAATACCTCTTTCCACGCATGATTGAGCTCGAGGAGGACGTTCGAAAGCGCACGCGGCAGGCTGCGATCGGAAAAGATGCCAACTGGAACACCGACTAATCATGGAAACCCTTGCCCAAAAGGAAAACAAAAGCCCCGTCGCTCCGCAACAATGCTACCACTGCGGCGAACCGGTGTTGAACAAGCACTTTCGTGTAAGCGATAAGGCCTTCTGTTGCGAAGGCTGCAAGCTGGTGTACGAAATCCTTAACGAAAACAACCTCTGCACCTATTACACCATCGAGCCCGGCAAGGGCAATTCGCCCAAATCTGAGCATTATGCTGGACGTTTTGCCTACTTAGACCGTGAGGAGATTGGAGCGGCCCTCCACACTTTTCGGTCGGAAAGCCAGGCGCAGGTAAAATTGTTCGTGCCGGGCATTCATTGCAGCTCATGCATTTGGCTGTTGGAGAACCTTCAAAAACTCAATGCCGGGGTGTATGCTTCTTCGGTTAATTTTCCCCGCAGGGAGGTGAGTATTACCTACGATCCTCGCCAGGTAAGTCTTTCGGCAATTGCCGAGATGCTTTCGGGCATTGGTTATGAGCCCCATATTGGCCTGAACGACCTCGAGAACCGCAATAAACGTAAAGCCGACCGAAGCACCTGGTACAAAATCGGGGTGGCGGGCTTTTGCTTCGGAAACATCATGATGATGAGCTTCCCGGAGTATTTCTCCATCGGCGAAGTGAGCGATCATGAAGCTTTGCAACACACCTTCAGCTGGCTTAACCTTTCGCTGGCCATTCCGGTATTGATTTACAGCAGCCGCGATTTTTTCATCTCCTCATGGGCAGCCATCCGCCACCGGCACCTGAACATCGACCTGCCCATTGCCGCGGCAGTATTGATGACCTTTCTCCGTAGCGTTTACGAAGTGCTGATGGGCATTGGTCCGGGTTATTTCGACTCGATGACCGGCATCGTGTTTTTCATGCTCATTGGTCGGGTTTTTCAAAACAGAACCTACGAAACCCTCTCGTTCGACCGCGACTACCGCTCCTATTTTCCGGTTGCCGTAACCGTACAAGGTCAATCGGGAGCGCCGGAGCAACAGGTAACGGTAAACGAGCTGAGAAAGGGTATGCTGATGCGCATCAGAAACCAGGAAGTGATACCGGCCGATGCTATTCTTGTGCAAGGTGATGCGCGAATTGATTACAGTTTTGTTACCGGAGAGTCGCAGCCGGTAGCCGTAAAACAAGGCGCCTTGATTTATGCAGGTGGCCGCCAAAGTGGCTCGGCCATTCTGCTGGAGATCGTTAAACCGGTGCAGTACAGCTACCTCACTCAGCTGTGGAATCATCAGGCATTCCGCAAAGATCAGTCGGAAGAAGAAGAAGCCTCTCTGGTAAACCGCATCAACTACTGGTTTACCCTCTGTGTTTTTGCCTTGGCTTTGGTCAGCGGCACCTATTGGTATTGGATGGGAGAACCTCAACGAACGCTCAATGCCGTAACCACGATTTTAATTGTGGCTTGTCCGTGCATACTTCTGCTCGCAGCCACCTTTACCCGCGGCAATGTGCTTCGCATTCTTGGCCGCAGCGGTTTGTACCTGAAAAATGCCTTCGTACTGGAAAAGCTGGCCAAGCTGAAGCACGTGGTTTTCGATAAAACCGGTACACTCACACTGGGCAGCCAGGTTGACCTCAGATACGAGGGCGAGCCGCTCAACACCTGGCAAAAGGATGTCTTTTACAGCCTTGCCGCGCAATCGAACCACCCGTTAAGCAAAGCCCTTGCGCAATCGCTTCAGGGAGCCTCAGAAGTACAACTGGAACAATTTAGCGAACAGCCCGGAGCCGGACTGGAAGCCCAGTGGCAAGGACATTCGATCAGGCTTGGTTCGGCGAGCCACACCGGTGTTGAGGCGCATGAAGACGGCACCTTTATTTATTTGTCGGTTGATGGCCATGTGCTTGGCCGTTTCACCGTTACACACCGCGTGCGAACCGGCTTGTCGGAAGCGTTGGACCAGCTCAGGAAACGCTATTCCATTTCGCTGCTCAGCGGCGACAATGCCCGTGAGAAGTCGCGTTTTGAGCCTTACTTTATGGAGCGCGACATGCACTTTAACCAATCGCCAGCCGATAAGCTTCAGCGAATTTCCGCTTTGCAGCGTGATGGCAGCAAGGTGATGATGGTGGGTGATGGCCTGAATGATGCCGGTGCGCTTCAACAAAGCGATGTGGGCATTGCCGTTTCCGACAATATGAACACCTTTTCGCCGGCCTGTGATGCCATTCTGGATGGTAAAATGCTTCGCCGCCTGCCCGATCTGCTTTGGTTAAGCCAGGTTTCGCAAAGGGTAATCAAGGTGGCCTTTGCCTTTTCGTTATTGTATAATGTAATCGGGTTGTATTTCGCTTTGCGGGGAGAGCTTGAGCCGGTCATTGCGGCCATCCTGATGCCCACCGCGTCTATTTCCATTGTCAGTTTTGTAACACTGGCCAGCAGTCTAGCGGCACGTCGCAGGCAGTTGTAAAAGACTCGTCACAAAAAGCTGACAAAAGTCATAATTCGGCCTGACCACTATCATTTCTCTACCGAAAAGCTCAGGATACTTTTGGATGCTGAATAATACCCAATCCAAAGCCATGAGCGCACTCTTCATACTAATTGGAATCAGCATGCTGGTAGCGGGCGCATTCCTCTTTCTGTTTTTGATGGCGGTGCGCAAGGGGCAATACGACGACGATTACACACCCTCGGTACGGATGCTGTTTGACGACGGAGCCGAAGGAATCAATAAATCAGAGAAAAATCACCTAAACACCAAATCCTGAAGCCCTTATGGAAGCAGAACGTTTTCAGTATGACAACCGGATCGTGAGAAATTTCGCGGTAGCCTCAATCATCTTTGGATTGATTGGGATGCTCGTGGGACTTCTTGTGGCCCTGCAGCTGGTATTCCCGGCGCTTAACTTTGATTTACCCTACACCACATTTGGGAGAATCAGGCCATTGCACACCAATGCGGTAATTTTTGCCTTTGTCGGAAACGGAATTTTTGCCGGCGTGTATTATTCACTCCAGCGCTTGCTCAAAACCCGCATGTATAGCGATGTTTTGAGCAATATCCACTTTTGGGGATGGCAGCTCATTATTCTTGCGGCTGCCGTTTCACTCCCATTGGGTTTTTCAACAGCCAAGGAGTACGCCGAACTCGAATGGCCGATTGATATTGCCATCACCCTGATTTGGGTGGTGTTCGGATGGAACATGTTTGCAACCATTCTCAAACGAAGAGTTCAGCATTTGTACGTAGCCATCTGGTTCTACATTGCCACCTTCGTTACAGTGGCGGTTTTACACATCGTAAACTCCTTCGAAATTCCGGTGAGCTTCATGAAGAGCTACTCAGGGTACGCCGGAGTTCAGGATGCGCTGGTACAATGGTGGTACGGACACAATGCTGTGGCCTTCTTCCTCACCACGCCATACCTCGGCCTAATGTACTACTTCGTACCCAAGGCCGCCAACAGGCCCGTGTATTCATACCGCCTGTCGATCATCCACTTCTGGGCCTTGATTTTCCTTTACATCTGGGCAGGTCCTCACCACTTATTGTATACAGCCCTTCCCGACTGGGCTCAATCGCTCGGTACCGTATTCTCATTCATGCTCATTGCTCCATCATGGGGCGGCATGGTGAACGGCTTGCTCACCCTGCGCGGCGCCTGGGACAAAGTGCGTGAAGATGTAGTGCTCAAGTTTATGGTGGTGGCCATCACTGCTTATGGGATGTCGACCTTCGAAGGCCCCATGCTCTCGTTGAAAAATGTGAATGCCATCGGGCACTTTACCGACTGGATTATTGCCCACGTGCACATTGGCGCCTTAGGCTGGAACGGTATGCTCACCTTCGGGATGCTTTACTGGTTGTTCCCCAAAATGTACGGAAAGCCTTTGTTTAGCACCAAGCTGGCCAACTTCCACTTTTGGATCGGAACCCTGGGGATTATGTTCTACGCCATTCCACTCTACATCGCGGGCTTAACGCAATTCGAAATGTGGCGCGACTTTACGGAGGATGGCCTATTGCGCTACCCCAACTTCCTCGAAACGGTAACGCAGCTCGTGCCTATGTACGCCCTGCGCTCTTTGGGCGGAACCTTATACCTGGTTGGTTTTGTGGTGATGATGTACAACCTCTACAAAACGGCTGTTGCCGGTAAGCTGGTAGCCAACGAAGATGCCGAGGCTGCGCCGCTGGCCAAGGTACAAAGCGCCCGTTACGCCGGCGAAGGATGGCACCGCTGGATTGAGCGCAAACCTACCCAATTGCTGGTATTCAGCTTAGTGGTGATTTTGATTGGTGGATTGGTGGAGATGGTTCCCACCTTCTTGGTGAAGTCGAACATTCCGACCATTACCGAGGTGAAGCCTTACACGCCACTTGAATTGCTCGGTCGCGACATTTACACCCGGGAGGGCTGCTATACCTGCCACAGCCAGATGATTCGTCCGTTCCGCTTCGAAACCGAACGCTACGGCGAATATTCGAAAGCCGGAGAGTACATCTACGACCATCCATTCCAATGGGGCTCTAAACGTACAGGTCCCGACCTGCACCGCGTGGGTGGAAAATACCCACACAGCTGGCACTACAACCACATGATGGATCCTTCGAGCATGTCGCCCAACTCCATCATGCCTGCTTACCCCTGGCTGCTCGACGATGAGCTCGACACCGCCACAACCGGAGCCAAAATCAGGGCTATGCAAACCCTTGGTGTTCCTTACCCTAAAGGCTTCGACCAAAGGGCCAATGCCCACCTGAGCAAACAGGCCGGCAACATTGCCGCCGAGCTTAAAGTGCAAGGCATTGAAACCCCATCAAACAAAGAAATTGTTGCGCTGATTGCCTACTTACAGCGATTGGGCACCGACATCAAAGGACAAAACAACGTGAACTTCGGCAGCGAAACCGCGGCCCGCTAATCCAACAGAAACCATGAAATTCATCAATTATCTGAAATCGATTGCGGGAGTGGACGTATTCCCGATGATTTCGCTCCTGATCTTCTTTGTGTTCTTCCTGCTCTTGCTGTGGTATGTGTTTGCAACCGACCGTAAGGAAATCCTCAGTTTAAAAAATATTCCTCTCGAGAACGAGGACAATACCCCGCACCTATGAAAACCCTTCGCAATTTGATGGCAGCCATCCTGTTGCCCACTCTGCCTGCGGTGGCACAGGCACAGGTTGCCGCAGAGCCCTCGCCGCTCTTCACGCATCCAACCTTCATCATTCTGATTGTTACCGCGGTGGTGTTGCTCGCCGTCATTGTAAGTCTATCGTCGGCGATGCGCAACCTGGCTGATTCTGGTCGCCAGAAGATCAAAGCCGAAAGGGCTTCAGGCGCTGATGCCGGAACCTTAGGTGCCTTAACATTACTGCTGGCCGGCATGAGTACTCAACTGATTGCGGCTCCGGCAACCAACTCACCAACGAACTATATGCCGCCGGCTCAAATTGCCGGTATAGATTCCTGGATATTTGCCATCCTGGCCCTGGTTGTCGTTCTTGAGCTTATTGTGATTCTGGGTATGATTCGCTCCATCCGGAACTTACTCATTGGCTTAGGCTACCAGCCCGAACCAGCCGAGGCGCAGGCCAAACCACTCATCAACTGGAAATTGCTCGACCGCCGATTAACCGATGCCGTGCCGATCGAGAGAGAAGCCGAAATCCTCACCGACCACGAATACGACGGAATCAAGGAGCTCGACAACAACCTCCCACCCTGGTGGAAATATGGCTTTTACTTCACCATCGTGTTTAGCGTGGTTTACCTTTTCGATTATCACGTTTTGCGCACCTCTCCTTTATCAGGACAAGAGTACGCCCAACAGATTACTGAAGCTGAAGCCGCAAAAAAGGAGCGACTCAAGACCAAAGCTGCCGGTGTTGACGAAACCAGCGTCATCATGCTTTCTGATGCGGCAGCACTGGCCTCGGGAAAAGAGATTTACGATGGCAACTGTGCCTCATGCCACGGTGGCAAAGGCGAAGGCCTTGTTGGTCCTAACCTAACCGATGCCTATTGGCTGCATGGAGGAGGCATCCAGAACATCTTCAAAACGATAAAGTACGGGGTTCCTGCAAAGGGCATGATTGCCTGGCAGAGCCAGCTCAGCCCTGAAGCGATGCAGAAGGTTGCGAGCTATATCGAAAGCCTGAAAAACAGCAATCCGGCGAATGCCAAGGCTCCTCAGGGTGAGCTTTGGGCGGGTGATGTAAATCCGGCAAGCAGCGACAGCACAGCCGCCAAACCAGACTCTTCGGCTACCGCGATGTTACAACGTTAAGTTTAAACCCTCTTGGGCAATGAAAACGGAGCAATTAGTGGAGAAGGCTGTGGTGCGTGATGAGTCGTTCCGCGATACAATTGGCACAATTGCCGAAGATGGCAAACGCAAGTGGATTTTTCCTCAAAAGCCCAAAGGGTCACTCTACGACAAGCGGAAGCTGGTTAGTTACGCTTACCTCGTTCTTTTCTTTACGCTACCCTTCATCAAACTAAACGGTGAACCGATCCTGCAGCTGAATATTCTGGAACGAAAGTTTATCATTTTCGGACTGATATTCTGGCCGCAGGATTTGTTCCTTGCGGCATTGGCCATGCTTACCTTTATGGTATTCATTGTCTTGTTTACCGTTGTTTTCGGACGTTTGTTTTGTGGATGGGTCTGCCCGCAAACCATTTTTATGGAAATGGTATTCCGCCGCATCGAATATTGGATTGAAGGCGATGCCAATGCCCAACGCCGACTCGCCAAACAAGGATGGAATCGCGAGAAGGTGCTGAAAAAAGGAGCTAAGCTTAGTCTCTTCTTCCTGCTCTCCTTCATCATCGGAAATTTCTTCTATTCCTACATCATCGGAA
Source organism: Bacteroidota bacterium (assembly GCA_947459155.1). Taxonomy (GTDB): domain Bacteria; phylum Bacteroidota; class Bacteroidia; order M30B66; family M30B66; genus CAMCXT01. The sequence goes on from CANHCM010000046.1 coordinate 14,292, forward strand.
TGGACGCCCTGTTGGAAATCATTACCGAACCGGTGGCCGAAAACAAAGCCGGCTTCATCGGTATGCTTGCCTTTACCGGTGTGTTCTTCTTCGTTTACACCTGGTTCAGAGAGCAGGTTTGCCTGATTGTTTGTCCTTATGGAAGGCTGCAAGGCGTGTTGCTCGACCGGAATTCAATTGTTGTGGCTTACGATTACATTCGGGGAGAACCGCGGTCGAGGCCTAAAAAATCGGCAACACAGGCTCAAACCGGCGATTGCGTCGATTGCGGATTGTGTGTAAGGGTTTGTCCAACTGGCATCGACATCAGAAACGGCACCCAGCTCGAATGCGTGAATTGCACGGCCTGCATTGATGCCTGCGATCATATTATGGATGAAGTGGGCAAACCCAAAGGCCTGATTCGCTACGCCTCAGAAAACAGCATTGCCAAAGGGCTTAAAACCGGAATTACACCC
>CANHCM010000047.1 GCA_947459155.1 Bacteroidota bacterium
CAGTAACATTTGGAAGCGGCAACCCAAACCTTACGTGATCAAACGCAATACGTAATACGTTGTACGTTTTACGTTCAAAAAGAAAACGCCCGCCCAAATGGTACGACAAACCATGTCTCAAGACCAAAGACTCAGGACTCAAGACTCCCCCAATATGTCAGGAAACTTTACCTTTACCGCCATGGTAGCGGAAAATCAGGCACAGGAACGAATCCACCAACTGGTGCAGGAACTCAACAGGCACAACCACTTGTATTACAACGAAGCGCAGCCCGAAATCAGCGATTACGCCTTCGACCAACTGCTCGAAGAACTCATTCAACTCGAGAAGGCCTTCCCGCAGTTTGTGCAACCCGACTCGCCCAGTCAACGCGTTGGAGGCTCCGTAACCAAACAGTTCGAAGCCGTTAGTCACCGCTTTCCCTTCCTCTCACTGTCGAACAGCTACTCGCGCGACGATCTCATGGAGTTCGACCAACGCATTCAAAAAGCCGTAACGCTGCCCTACACCTACGTGTGCGAGCTTAAGTTCGACGGGGTAGCCATCGGACTCCAGTACGAAAACGGACTGCTCAAAAGGGCGGTTACGCGGGGCGATGGCCTGCAGGGCGATGACGTTACGGTAAACGTGAAAACCATCCGAAGCATTCCGCTGAAAATCAACACCGAAGCCCTGGGACAAACCGCCATACCCGAAACGTTCGAGATCCGTGGAGAAATCTTCATGACCCACAAGCGCTTCGACGAAATGAACGAAGCCAGGCGTGCCGAACTGCTCGACCTTGGCTACGACGAAGACCAAATCCGCGAACGACTCTTTAAAAATCCACGCAATGCCACCGCCGGTAGCCTCAAGATGCAAGACAGTGCAGAGGTGGCTAAACGCAAGCTTGATTGCTTTATGTATGCACTGATGGGCGAGGGGTTTGGTGAAGAAAGTCATTCCGACAACCTTAGCCTCGCCCGAAAGCTCGGCTTCCCGGTTTCGGAGGCCTCACGCCAATGTGCAAACCTCGAGGAGGTGTTTCAATTCATCGACGAATGGGAAGGCAAACGCGATCAGCTGCCGTTCGACATCGATGGGGTAGTGGTGAAGGTAAACGAATACGCCGTGCAGCGATTGCTGGGCTCAACGGCAAAGTCGCCCCGATGGGCCATCGCCTTCAAATACAAAGCCCGCGAAGCCCAAACCCGACTGCTGTCGATCAGCTACCAGGTCGGACGCACCGGAGCCATCACGCCAGTGGCCAACCTACAACCGGTATTCCTGAGCGGCACCACCGTGAAACGAGCCTCCTTGTACAATGCCGACTACATTGCCGAAATGGACATCCGCGAAGGCGACACCGTTTTCGTGGAGAAAGGCGGCGAAATCATACCCAAGGTAATCCGCGTCGATACTACGAAACGCGACTTATTCTCCACACCGCACGTGTACATCGACCGCTGTCCGGAATGCAACACGCCACTGCTCCGCAAAGAAGGTGAGGCCTTACATTACTGTCCGAACGAAAGTGGCTGTCCGCCCCAAATCATCGGTCGAATTGTACATTTTGTGGGACGCAAGGCGATGGACATCAACACCTTGGGCGAAAAAACCATCGAGTTGTTTGTTCGTGAGGGATTGCTGCACGATGTGGCCGACCTCTACAGCCTCAGGGCCGAGTCGATTCTGGGGCTCGAAGGCTTCAAAGAACTCAGCACGAAGAACATTTTGGAAGGCATCGAAGCCAGCAAGGCCGTGCCTTTTGAGCGGGTGCTCTTCGCTTTGGGTATTCGGTATGTGGGCGAAACAGTCGCCAAAAAGCTGGCTTTGCACTTCCGCACGCTCGACGCATTGATGGAAGCCGACCTGGAACAGCTCAGGGCTACGGAAGAAATTGGCGAAGTGATCGCCCTTTCGGTTCAGGCTTTCTTTAGTCAGCCCAATAATTTAGCCGTTTGCAGACGGCTTCAGGAGGCCGGTTTGCAGTTTGTGCTCAACGAAGAAGCCTATAAACCAAAGAGCGACAGGCTGGCTGGAAAATCCTTTGTGGTATCCGGTGTTTTTAGCGTATTTTCGCGCGACGAACTCAAGAAGAAAATCGAGGAAAACGGTGGAAAAGTATTGTCGGGCGTGAGTGCATCAACCAGCTACCTGATAGCCGGCGAAAAGATGGGTCCCGAGAAACGCAAGAAAGCCGAGAAGTTCAATGTTCCTGTGATTTCGGAAGAGGAGTTTGTGAAGATGATTGCCGAACATGATTGAGAAAATCAAACATAGCCTTGCGCTCCAACAGTTGAAGAAAGATTCTTCGTTGATTGAGCGGGTACGCAAAGATCCCAACATTCACAGGGAAGCCTTTGTGGGCATCTTGTACGACGCCACCGACAAAGAGCAATTTGAGGTGGTGAGAGAGTTTTTCCGCGACTTGAAGGCGAACGGAAAGAATCCGGTTTCGCTGGGGTATATCGATTTCAAAGAGCCCTTGTCGTTTCACCCGCTGGCAAGGCCCGAGTCGGATTACTTCTTCAAACATCAGCTCAACTGGATGCAGAAACCAGCCTCGGCCGTGGTCGATAACTTCATTGCCGAGCCTTTCGATATACTCATCAACCTGAGTCTGCAAGACGCGTATCCGCTTAATTACATTGCGGCGGTGTCGAAAGCCGGACTTAAAATCGGAAGGGCACAAAGCGAAATCAGCTTCTGCTACGACATGTCGTTTTACCTCGACGAACAAGCCGATCTGCGCTCTTTCGCCTACATGATCGTTCATTACCTAAGTCAACTCAACCATGAAAAAACTGGAAGCCCTCAGCGGAACCGGAGTAGCCATTATTACGCCATTTGACGCTACCGGAGCTCCCGATCTGCGGGCTCTGAAGCTTCTGGTGAACCACCTCGCCGAAGGTGGAGTCGACGTGATTGTGGCCCTCGGCACCACCGGCGAATCCGTAACCCTCAACGAAGCCGAACAGCGCAGCGTGGTCGACACCGTAGTCGAAACCAACAATGGTCGTTGTGCCATCATGCTTGGTGTGGGAGGAAATAACACGAGAGTCCTCGAACACAAGCTTAAAACGCTCGATTACAGTGGCATCGATGCCATCCTTTCTGTTTCGCCCTACTACAACAAACCCACCCAGGAAGGCATTTTCCAGCATTACCAAATATTGTCGGAAGCCTCCGAAAAGCCTTTGATGTTGTACAATGTGCCCGGACGTACCGGCAGCAACATGCTCGCCGAAACCACCATTCGCATTGCCGAAGAGTGCCGAAATGTTTGCGGTATCAAGGAAGCTTCCGGTAACCTCGAGCAAATCATGCACATCATTCGCCGCCGACCCGAGCATTTTCTGGTCATCAGCGGCGACGATGCCCTCACTTTGCCCATCATTGCCGCCGGTGGCGATGGCGTTATCTCGGTAGCCGCCAATGCCTTCCCACAGTTGTATTCCGACATGGTAGCGCTCTGTTTGGCAGGACGTTTCAGCGAAGCTACCCGCCTCCACAATGCCATGCTCGAGTTTATTCGCCTGCTGTTCGCGGATGGCAGTCCGGCCGGCATCAAAGCCGCGTTAAAACTCCTCGGCCTTTGCGATGAATATGTGCGTTTGCCGCTGGTAAACGTTCGTCCCGATATTTTCAAAGCCCTCGAACACGAGGTGCACAGCCTACGTCACCTCTCTATCAAAACAGCCTGATTTTAAATGTCCCTCATCAAATCCATTTCCGGTATTCGCGGAACCATCGGCGGCAAGCCGGGAGAAGGTCTTTCGCCACTCGATATTGTAAAGTTCACTTCGGCCTTTGCCGCCTGGGTTAAAAATCGCCACAGCGAAGGGCGCATTTCTGTTGTCCTGGGGCGCGATGCCCGCATCTCCGGCGAGCTTTGCCGCAACCTCGTGGTAGGTACTCTTCAGGCCATGGGCCTGGATGTCATCGACCTTGGCCTCAGCACCACGCCAACGGTCGAAATGGCGGTAACACTCGAGAATGCACAGGCCGGCATCATCCTCACCGCCAGCCACAACCCGAAACAGTGGAATGCGCTCAAGCTGCTCAACGAAAAGGGTGAGTTCATCTCCGCTGCCGATGGCGAAGAGGTACTCCGCATCGCGGCCGAAGAGGACTTCAGCTACGCCGATGTGAATCACCTCGGTCGTCACCTGGTGGTGGATGGCTACATCCAAAAACACATCGAACGTATTCTCCAGCTGCCACTCGTAGATCGTGAAGCCATCGCGGCAGCCAACTTCCGCGTGGTAGTCGACGCTGTGAATTCTACCGGAGGCATCGCGGTGCCGATGTTGCTCCGCGCATTGGGCGTTCAACACATCACTGAGCTGTACTGCACGCCCGATGGTAAGTTTCCGCATAACCCCGAGCCGCTCCCCGAACACCTTCGCGACCTCAGCGAAACCGTGGTGAAACAAAAAGCCCACATGGGCATCTCCATCGATCCTGATGTGGACCGTTTGGCCCTTGTGTGCGAAGACGGCGAAATGTTCGGCGAAGAGTACACGCTCGTGGCTGTGGCCGATTACATCCTGAAAAATACTCCGGGCAACACCGTATCAAACCTAAGCTCCACAAGGGCTCTGCGCGAGGTCACCGAGAAATACAAAGGCAGCTACGCGGCTTCGGCAGTAGGCGAGGTGAATGTGGTAGAGCTCATGAAATCGACCCAGGCGGTGATTGGTGGCGAAGGCAATGGTGGAATCATCTATCCGGAGCTGCACTACGGCCGCGACGCCCTCGTGGGTATTGCCTTATTCCTCACGCACCTGGCCCGCTATGGAAAATCGGTGAGCATGCTTCGCGCCAGCTATCCAAACTACTTCATCTCCAAAAACAAGGTTGAGCTCACACCCGAAATCAATGTCGACGAGGTATTGAGCAAGGTGCAGGACAAATACAGCAAGCAGCCGGTAAATACCATCGACGGATTAAAAATTGAGTTCGACAAGGAGTGGGTGCACCTGCGCCGTTCGAACACCGAGCCCATCATTCGCATCTATTCCGAAGCCGAGAACATGGCCACGGCCAACAACCTGGCGAATAAAATCATTGCCGACATCAAGGAGTTTACCTCCGAAATGCTTCTGAAGTCCTAAATTCATCCTCCCAAAATCTTCCCAATTCATGATGTCAATTTACTTCGATAATGCGGCTACCACCCGCCTCGACGACGAGGTGATCGATGCCATGCTGCCCTACATGCGCGAGCATTTCGGCAATCCATCTTCTATCCATGCCTACGGACGCATTACCCGGGCAGCCATTGAGAAGTCGCGCAAAACCATTGCGCAACTGCTCAATGCCGCACCATCGGAGATTTTCTTCACCTCAGGCGGTACCGAAGCCAACAACATGGCGCTCACCCGCACCGTGAGCGACCTCGGCATTCGCGATGTGATTTCTTCACCCACCGAGCACCATGCCGTGTTGCACACCCTCGAAGCCATGGAGAAGGACGGAAAGATTCACCTTCATCTGGTGAAGCTCGATTCGGCCGGACATGTCGACCTGAACCACCTGGAATCTTTACTGCAATCCGTTCCCCGTGCCTTGGTTTCGCTTATGCATGCCAACAACGAAACCGGAACCCGCATACCATTGCGCCAGATTGCCTCGCTTGTGAAGCAGTACAATGGCATGATGCACAGCGACACGGTGCAGACCATGGGACACTTTACACTCGACACCCAGGAGATTCCGGTCGATTTTTTAAGTTGTGCAGCCCATAAATTCCACGGCCCCAAAGGCGTTGGGTTCATCTACATCCGTTCTGGAATTGGCATTCAGCCCTTCATTTACGGAGGTGCGCAAGAGCGTAACATGCGGGGTGGTACCGAAAACCTCTACGGAATCATCGGTTTGGCCAAGGCTCTTGAGGTAGCATACCGCGATTTGGAGGCTCATGAGGCGCATATTCGTGGACTGAAGAACTACATGATTGAGCGGCTCAAAGCAGAAATTCCGGGTGTGGCTTTCAACGGCGACGTTTCGGAGGATTCGCTCTACACCGTGCTCAATGTAAGCTTCCCGCCGTCCGACATGGGCGATATGCTCCTGTTCAACCTCGACATTGAAGGCATTGCCGCTTCGGGCGGAAGTGCCTGTTCATCAGGTTCCAATGTGGGCTCGCACGTGCTGGCAGCCTTGGGCACCGACCCTTCGCGTTCCAATGTGCGATTCTCCTTCAGCAAGTACAACACCCGCGACGAGGTGGAGTTTACCGTCGGTAAGCTGCGCGAAATCTTCCAAACCGTAAACGCCTGATGGGAGAAGGGGCATCTCCGCACATGCCGGTAATCGGGGTGATTGGCGCAGGAAGCTGGGCCACGGCGCTGGTGAAAATCCTGAGCGAAGGTCCGGTCGAAATTCATTGGTGGATGCGCTCCGCCGAACAGGCCGAACAGATTTCAAGCCTTGGAAGAAATCCCAAGTACCTCAGCGATATTGATCTGGAAGTCGGTAAAATTCACCCTTCTACTTCTTTGGTGGAGGTGGTTGAACGCAGCAGCCTCATCATTCTGGCTTTGCCTGCAGCCTTCGTCGCTGAAGCCCTTTCGGCAATTCCGTCGTCATTGCTACAAACGAAAACCATTTTCTCCGCGGTGAAGGGTATGATTCCTCAAACCGACGATGTGGTGACCGATTATCTTCACCATACCCTGGGAGTTCCGGAATCGGGCATTGGCGTTATCGCCGGACCCTGCCACTCCGAAGAAGTCGCCCTCGAACGCCAAAGCTACCTCACGCTTTCGGCCTTTGATGAACACCGTGCCGCAGAGATGGCTCATCTGCTGAACTGCCGTTACATACACACCCATGTGATTCCCAATGATGTACGTGGTATTGAGTACGCAACGGTGATGAAAAACATTGTGGCCCTGGCTGTGGGCATCACGCGGGGCATGAACTATGGCGATAACTTTCAGGCGGTGCTGGTGGCCAATGCCATGCAGGAAATTCGGCTCTTTTTAGACAAAGCAGTGCCAGCCACGGACCGTGATGTGAACGCGAGTGCGTACCTCGGCGATTTGCTCGTTACGGCATATTCGCAGTTTAGTCGCAACCGCGTGTTTGGAAAGATGATCGGTAAAGGCTACACGGTAAAGTCCGCGCAGCTGGAAATGAACATGATCGCGGAAGGGTATTTCGCGGTAAAGTCATTGATGAAACAGAACGAAACCATCGGTGCCGATCTTCCGGTTTGCACGTTTGTGTACAATATTTTATACGGACAAAGTTCTCCGGGACGCGAGATCAGGGCATTGGAAGCCCGATTGAAGTAGGGGAGGAACTTATTTACGCTTGGCTAGCTCGTCGCGGATTCTTCCGGCTTTTTCGTAGGCTTCGTCTTCAATCGCCGACTTGAGCATTTCCTTGAGCTCATCCTTGCTTTTTCGACTCAGCTCATCGCCTTTATCGATTTCTACCGTGCTACTTTCGCTGGCTTCGGCGGCCATGCTGGTATCTTCTTTCGAAGCGCTCTGGTCATCATCGATAAGGATACCGGCCGAACTGAGAATAAATTCGTAAGTATAAATCGGACAGTTAAAGCGAACAGCTAAAGCGATGGCATCGCTGGTTCGGGCATCCACTTCCACGTCGTTGGCGCCATCTTGCTGGCAGATCAGCTTGGCGTAGAAAATGCCTTCCACCAAATTGTAAATCACCACTTCTTTCACGCTAATCGAAAATGACTCCGCGAAGGCCTTAAACAAATCGTGCGTTAAGGGTCGCGAGGGCGCCATTTTTTCGAGTTCTATAGCGATGGCTTGGGCTTCAAATCCACCTATGATGATGGGTAATCGGCGTTTTCCGTTGCTCTCTCCCAGCACCAGCGCGTAAGCTCCGCTTTGCGTTTGGCTGTATGAAAGGCCTGAGATATCCAGCTTAATCTTCTTCATGCTTGGTCTGATGAAAGTACGAAACTTTCGGCAGATTATTTACACCTGAGTAAAATCAGGAATTGGCTGCTTTAAATTTACGGAAGGCTTCGGTAAGGCGGGGAACTACTTCCATGGCATCTCCAACCACACCATAATCGGCGGCTTTGAAGAATGGGGCTTCCGGGTCTTTGTTGATCACCACAATCACCTTCGAGCCGTTCACACCGGCCAAATGTTGGATGGCACCGGAAATTCCCACGGCAATGTAAAGGTTGGGGCGGATGGCAATACCGGTTTGTCCAACGTGCTCGTGGTGAGGCCTCCAGCCGATGTCAGACACCGGGCGGCTGCAAGCTGTTGCGGCGCCCATGGTATCGGCCAGCTCTTCGATAATGTTCCAGTTGGAAGGGTCTTTCATTCCACGACCAGCCGAAACAACAAGCTCAGCTTCGGTGAGGAGCACTCCACCTTTGTGCTCACGTACTTTTTTCTCAATTTTCAGCGACGACTGCACACCGGCGAGGGCCGCGTCGAACGACTCAACGGCAGCGGCTGCGCCATTCTTTTGTGCAGGCACCGAGTTCGGCAACAAGGTAATCACCTTCACCTCGGTGTTGATCTGATATTCGGCGAGGGCTTTTCCGGAGAATACGTTTTTCCTCACCACAAATCCGGCGCTGGTATCGGGCAAAGCTACAGCACCCGAAACGAGACCGGCCTTCAGTCTGGCTGCAATACGCGGCGCTACGGAGCGGCCGGCATAATCGTGACTGAACACAACAATTTTAGCGCTGCTGGCATCAACGGCTTTAAGCACCAGCTGTTCAACCAGCATTGGGTCGAAATGTCCCGGAAGATTGGTGGCCAGCAACACCTTGCTTACCCCATACTCGCCGGCGCGGGCGGCCTCCTCAGTGGAGATGGCCCCACCAACAACAGCGGTTGCCGTGGTTTGAAGTTGTGCAGCGATTTGCGCTCCGTAAGAAATGGCTTCCAATGAAGCCTTCTTGATCGAACCTTTGGCGGTTTCGGCAAAAATGATTACTGACATATTAAATGACTTTGGCTTCGGTATGAAGGAGTTGAACAAGGGTATCCATCTGATCGGCGTCGATAAGCTTCACCTCAGACTTCGGCTTAGGCAGCGAGAATTTGTGCACCTTCACCAAGGCCTGCTCTGCACTGCTTACTACGGTGATGGCCTTTGTACGGGCGGCCATAATGCCTCGCATGTTTGGAATTCTTTGCTCGGCCATGCCTTTTGCGGCGCTCACCACACAAGGTAAGGCGGTACTGATGATTTCCACTTCGCCATCCACTTCCACTTCTACACTTGCAGTATTGCCATTCACATCGAGCTTACTGCCCAAGGCAATGTAAGGCTGGTTCAGCAGTGCGGCAATCATGCCCGGAACCTCCGAGCCATTGTAATCGATGGTTTCTTTACCGGCAAGAATGAGGTCGAAGCCTTTGTCGGCGGCGTAATCGGCAATCGATTTAGCTACCGACCATGCATCGGCTGCATCCATATCGATACGTACGGCATCATCAGCACCAATGGCGAGAGCCTTACGAATGATGGCTTCAACGGAAGCATTGCCGGCGGTAATGATGGTCACATTGCCTCCCAGTGTTTCTTTCAGCTCAAGGGCGCGTACCAAGGCATACCATTCATCGTATGGGTTTACGATATATTGTACTTTGTCTTCGTTGAAACGGGTGTCGTTATCGGTAAAGGCAATTTTGGTCGTGGTATCGGGTACCTGACTGATGCACACTAAGATTTTCATAGGCTTTACAAGCTGTGATTTCGGGCTGCAAATTTAGGAAAAAACCCCTGCGAAAAGGGAAATGTTTAGACTGGCAGAAAAATCCTCCACATTGAATTGTTAGGCCTTGATTTTGAGAGTATTGTAAGGAAATGTTTGGAGCGGAATTTTTTCAACCGGACTGTTCAAAACTTAGGAGAAATCATTTCAGTGCAAACCACTGTGTGCTGTACCTTTGCCCTTCAGTAAAATTTTTTCTATGGCACTTGAAGTAAACGGCAAACTAGTCCGCGTTATGAATCCTGTTACCGGCGAAGGTCGGAATGGCTCCTGGACCAAGCAGGAGTTCGTGGTAGAAACATTTGATCAATACCCGAAGAAAATCTGCATGTCGGTTTGGGGTGAAAAGGTGGATGCCTTGCGTCGTTTTCAAATTGGCGACGATGTTAAAGTGAGCATCAATCTCGAGTCGCGCGAATACAACGAGCGTTGGTACACTGAAGTTCGTGCATGGAAAATCGATTCTCTGGCTCAGGCTGCACAAGGTATGGCTCCCGGACAAGGCTATGCACAACCGGCTGCCGCTCCGGGCTACAATCCTTCGGCTGCCCAGTCGCCCTCGCCTTCATTCCAGCCTGCCAGTCAGCAAAACGACGATTTCTTCAAGAGCGACGAAAGCGACGATCTCCCATTTTAACCCGAGGTCAGCAGCATGAAGCGCACGCTGGAATTCCTAAGCCAACTCAGCGAGCACAACAACCGTGAGTGGTTTCAAGCCAATAAAGCGGCATTCGAGGCCTCCAAAAAGGAAGTAATCGCCCTGTGTACGTTCATCCATAACGCTTTGGGTAAGCAGGCTCCTGAAATTCTGCGCGACGATCCATCGAAGGCTTTGTTCCGCATTTATCGCGATACACGCTTTTCGAACGATAAAACGCCTTACAAAAACAACCTGGGTTTTTGGCTAGCACCGGGCAGCAAACAAGATATTCGGGCCGGCTTTTATGTGCACATTCAGCCCAATGCTTCATTCATTGCTGCCGGCGTTTGGATGCCTCCAGCACCCGAACTGCAAGCCATCCGTCAGGAAATCTATTTCCGCCACGAAGAGTTGAAATCTCTGCTCAACAATACCAAGCTGCGCAAAGCCTGGGGAGAGCTTGAAGGAGAACAACTCAAAACCGCACCCAAGGGCTACGACAAAGACCATCCGGCCATCGATCTGCTGCGGCATAAAAGTCTGGTCCTCACCAAAAACTACAGCAACAAAGACCTGAACTCCGAAAATTGGAAAGACGAAGTGGTTGAACAATTGGTACTCACCATTCCTTTCGTTCGCTTTCTCAACGCCGCGCTTGAAATGGCTTCGGGCGACTGAGATTCAAAATCGCTCAGCTAACCATTGAAGTTACCAGTCGAGGAGCGATTGCCTTGTAGATAAGTGTTGGGATTCAACCCTTTCAAATAGACATCCGCTCCTGTATTTGCTACGCAGGCAACGATTGTGCTGCATTTATTTCGAAAAATCAGATGGGTTTTTGAGGCTGCTTAGCGCAGTTGGAAGGCTTTATTGGATTGCTTTGTATTTTCACCTTCGATAAACTCCAAACAAGCATCATGAAGTTAGTTTTTACCATTCTGTGGACGGTGATATTCTGCATTAACGCTGGGGCGCAATGCACCTTGACCATCGATTCAGTGCTGAGTTCTGCGGTTTCGTGTAATGGCTTGAGCGACGGCGAGATTACCGTATTTGCCAGTGGCGGCAATGGAGCCATCAGCTTTTCGAATGCAGCCGGAGGCGAGGTCGTTTCTCCCAACCAGCCTTTCGATGCCGCTACAGCCCTCAGCAACGCAGCAGGCTCCGGCCCCACAAACCGCTGGTGGTCGCCCTCTTCATGCAACGGTGGCGCCTCTTTTCAGTTTAGCGCCACGCAAGGCTGTCCCGCCGGTTCGGCCACATACACCGGTCCATTCAGTGGCTTTGCCGGCTGCTTTCTACGCTCGCCACAGCTCAATATGAATGATATCGACCTCGTTACCGTCACTTTCGATCTCAGCAATTCTTTCGCAGCCAACAGACCCAACGACCGACTTCGATTTTATGTTTGGGTAAACAATGGATATCTTTCTGTTCCGGCGGCTTACACTGTGAATGGCAATAGTGGACAGTTTCTCAATTTCAGTCAGGCCAACTCCTGCGCACCGATCACTGTTACGGTAAATCTCTCGTCGGTACCCAGCAATTCTCGAAGCGACTTCATGTTTTACATCGAAGCCAACTGCCAGTACAATAACTGCACACCTTACCTGGCAGTAGTCGATAACATCGTCATCTCCGAAGCGGCTCCAACCCAGGCTTCAAACGTGTTTTCCGGACTTCCGGCCGGCAATTACCCAATTACCGTGAGCGATGCCTCAGGCTGTCAGGTAAGCTTTCCAAGTCCGGTTACAATTACACAACCACCCGTTTTGACGTTGAATACCAGTGCTTTGCCGGCCACAACGGTAGGTGGAAATCAAGGTAGCGCGCAGGTGAGCGCCACTGGTGGAAATGGGGATTACACCTACGCCTGGAATACCAATCCGCCACAGAACACCGCCCAGGCTTCCGGTTTAACGGCCGGAACTTATTCGGTAACGGTAACCGACGCCGAAGGCTGCACGCAATCGGCCACGGTGCAGGTCACGGAGCCCAGCTGTAATGGTCTAACTATCACAAACGTTACGACTCAGAATCCAAGTTGTGCCGAAGCCAACGATGGAAGCCTGAGCATCACCGCCCAAAGCCCCAATTCAGGTTTAAGTTACACTATCAATGGCCTTGATTTTCAGGCCGAAGCCTTGTTCACCTCGCTTCCGGCCGGCACCTATACGCCAGCCATTGCCGATGCCGCCGGTTGCAGCTTGTCATACTCCGCCAATCCTCTCGTGCTGGTCGATCCTGTAAGTCCCAATGTTACCATCGCATTCGATGGCAATCAATTGAGCGTGAATGAATTTACCGCTTATCAATGGTTTCTCGATGGCGAAGCGATTCAAGGGGCCAACGCCTCCAGCTGGAGTCCTTTAGCCGATGGAGTTTACACGGTTCAAATAATTGATGCCCAAGGCTGTACCTATTTATCTCAAGGCTTTGAAGTGCTGCTTACCAATACAGAATTCATTCGTCAAAATTCCGGCTGGCTCTTGTTTCCCAATCCGGGCAATGCCTTTATTCGGCTACGCCGGGATGACATTTCGGGTAGCGCTCAACTGAGGTTATGGTCGGTAACAGGACAACTAATGGCTGTACTTCGTTTCGAAGGGCAGGAGTCCGAGTTAGACGTATCGACACTCAGTCAAGGTGTTTATCTTGTTGAATGTGTGGATAAAAGAGGAGTTTACCGTCAGCATTGGATTAAGCAATAGCAACGCACGTTGAACGACTAAAATCTAATCTTGCTTCAACACTTGAATGAAGCTATTCTGCTTGAAGTCGGGCAATATAGGCTTCCAAAACGGGGACATCGGCCGGAGCCCATTGAAGAGCTTCCAGCAAGGCTTTTGGACTTCCACTAATGGCCATGTCGTGGTCGGGGCCCGGAGCTGGAAGTGTCGCCACCCTGGCCAGAAATGCATGCAGTTTCACCAAGGCCTGTGGATACTGGTAGGGAAAAACCCCGAGGTATTGACTAATTGCGGGTTGTATTGACAATTCCTCGTCCAACTCTCGCTCTATCGCGGTAAGCGGATCCTCGCCTTCTTCCAGTTTGCCGCCCGGAAACTCCCAATGTTCCGCCAAGGCACGTCCCGGCGCACGCCGATACGCACAAATCTCATCGCCCAGCTGTAGAATTACGCAGGAAACCTCAATTTCCATCACGGTAAGCCTCCAACAGAATTCCCAGAATCTCCGATGCTGCAAGCGGTATGCTGGTGCCTGGACCGAACACCAAGGCCACGCCCGACTCATACAAATGAGTATAGTCTTGCTGTGGAATAACACCGCCGGCCACCACAATAATATCGCCCCTACCCGCAGCTTTAAGCTCTTCAATCACTTTGGGAATGAGCGTTTTATGTCCGCCGGCTAAGGACGAAACCCCTAGAATGTGAACGTCGTTTTCGAGGGCCTGTTTAGCCACTTCGGCCGGTGTTTGAAACAGAGGACCGATATCGACATCGAAACCAATGTCGGCAAAACCGGTACTGATCACTTTGGCACCGCGGTCGTGACCGTCTTGACCCATTTTGGCCACCAAAATACGTGGTCTTCTACCCGCCAGTTGAGCAAAATCATCGGCCATTACGCGGGCTTTTTCGAGGGCTTCGTTATTTTTCACTTCGCCCGAATATACACCACGAATGCTTCTGATGCTCGCCTGATATCTTCCAAATACATCTTCTAAAGCCATTGAAATCTCACCCAAAGTGGCTCTTTCTCTGGCAGCATCAATACTAAGCGCCATAAGGTTGCCTTGACCACTTTTTGCAGCTTCGCGAAGATTGTTCAGGCATTGTTCTACCTTTGAAGTGTTACGTTCGCGTTTAATCTTCTCCAATCGGGCAATCTGCTCAGCCCGAACGCGCGTATTGTCAACTTCCAAAATTTCAAGGTTCTCCTGCGCTTCAACCTGGAACCTGTTCAAGCCCACGATAACTTCCGTTCCCGCGTCAATTCTGGCTTGCTTTCTGGCTGCCGCTTCCTCGATCCGCATCTTCGGAATTCCGGTTTCGATCGCTTTGGCCATCCCGCCAAGGGCCTCCACCTCTTCAATGAGCGCCCAGGCTTTGTCGGCCAGCTCTTGGGTTAAATGCTCCACATAAGCGCTTCCGCCCCATGGATCGATGGCACGCGTAACGCCACTTTCCTGCTGAATGAACAATTGAGTGTTTCTGGCAATCCTCGCCGAAGCGTCGGTTGGCAAAGCGA
>CANHCM010000048.1 GCA_947459155.1 Bacteroidota bacterium
CTGTAAACAGCCGATTCAATATTATAAGGCACGATTTGCAAATAACCTTGTCCAGCACCTAAACCACCCATTTCGGCAGCACTGAAGGTCACGGCATTTGTTCCACCGGCTACTGTTTTCATCACACTGCCACTGGGCGAAATCAGGTTGAAGATCACCGAATCGGCACCTGAAATGGCTTCCGATGAACTGAGCGTAAAAGCCGCATTTCTGGCGATGGTCGTGCTTCCGGTGTAATTGGGCCCTGAGGGCATGCTATTCGACACCGTATGGGCAAATTGTGGTGCGCCTGTGCTGCTGTTTCCGCCCACCGACCAGTTAACACCGCTGTCGTATTCGATTCCGGTAACGTCGGCCGCTGCGGGTGTGTAAACGTATGAGTTGTTCGACTGCTTGGTAAGGGCCTTCGTGTTTAAGGTAACGGTTCCGGCATCCTGAAAACTCGATGCCGCCAAATCGCCATACACCGAAACTCCAACACCCAAAGGCTGGTAGATGGTTCCCAATGGTGTGGTAATGTAATTGGCTGTTTGGATGGCTACAAATGCGCCGTTGGCCCCAACCGGAGCAGGAATCGGATTTGAAGGCGCCGCCGCCGGTGTTGGGTCTGGCGTGGTGTCTTCCTCATCTTCATCTTTGTTACAGGCGCTAAACAGCGCTCCGGCCAT
Organism: Bacteroidota bacterium; assembly: GCA_947459155.1. GTDB lineage: Bacteria > Bacteroidota > Bacteroidia > M30B66 > M30B66 > CAMCXT01. The sequence goes on from CANHCM010000048.1 coordinate 669, forward strand.
GAGCAGGAGCATAAGGTACTTTGTTGTTTTTTTCATAGTGTTGGTTTTTGAACAGGGAAAATGAACAGGGCAATTTTACTCACTGACCCAGGGGTGGTTACCTATGCCCCCTAATTTAGAATCTTTCTGTATAAGGAATTTGAGGAATAAAACCGGCACTTAAAAGAACAAGGCCCTGATAGTTTGTGAATTACAAGATAAAGTCATCAAAAACCTTTTTCAATAATCCCTGTTAAAGAAGTGTTGAAATCGATTGGTGTGGATTTGCAGAGACAGTAGTGTCATCATACATTTGCACACCTCTCATTGTAAAGTATATGGCAACAGCAGCAACAGGATTGTTTCGATCTTCGATTGGCAGAAAATATCTGATGGCCCTTTCGGGTCTGTTTTTATGCACCTTTCTGGTGGTGCATTTGCTCGGAAATTTACAACTCTTTCAAAACGACGGCGGTGTGGCCTTCAACCTCTACTCCGCATTCATGGCCAACAACCCACTCATCAAAACCATTGCGTATGTGAACTACGCATTCATCCTTTTGCACATCATTGATGGATTTTACCTGGCGGCCCAAAACCGCAAGGCTCGTCCACAGGGCTATGCAAAAGTAGATCAGAGCAAATCAAGCTCTTGGTCATCGCGCAACATGGCTTTGCTGGGCACCATCATTTTGGTGTTTTTGATTGTTCACATGAAGTCGTTCTGGTTCGAAATGAAGTTCGGCAACATGCCCGTAACTACTATCGAAGGTGAGAGCTACAAAGACATGTACAGTGTGGTTGTGGAGGCCTTTTCACAGCCTTGGTATGCCGCACTTTATGTGGTGAGCATGTTTGCCATCGGCTTCCACCTGTATCACGGATTTGCCAGTGGTTTTCAATCGCTCGGCATTCGTCATCACCGCTACACGCCCGCCATCCAAAACCTGGGCACTTTCCTATTTGCTATTCTTATTCCGGCCTTGTTTGCTGCAATGCCGGTTTACTTCTGTTTGAAGAATCTCTAAACCTCACACGAACATGATACTTGACGCCAAAATACCCGAAGGCCCCATTGCTGACAAGTGGACCCGATACAAGGCCACTATTCCGCTGGTTAACCCGGCCAATAAGCGAAACATTGAAATCATCGTAGTGGGAACCGGGCTCGCCGGAGCATCTGCAGCCGCTACGCTCGGAGAGATGGGCTACAAGGTGAAGGCCTTCTGCTTTCAGGACAGCCCGCGCAGAGCACACAGTATTGCCGCTCAAGGTGGTATTAACGCCGCGAAGAACTACTCTAACGATGGCGACTCTGTTCACCGTTTGTTTTACGATACGATTAAAGGTGGCGACTACCGCAGTCGTGAAGCCAATGTTCACCGTCTGGCCGAGGTGAGTACAGCGATTATCGACCAGTGCGTGGCTCAAGGTGTTCCTTTTGCCCGCGAATACGGCGGATTGCTCGACAACCGTTCTTTTGGTGGGGTTCAGGTGAGTAGAACCTTCTACGCCAAAGGTCAAACCGGACAGCAGCTTTTGTTGGGTGCTTACTCAGCGCTGAGCCGTCAGGTGGGTCGCAAGCAGGTGCAAATGTTCTCGCGCCACGAGATGCTCGACGTGGTGATCATCGACGGGAAAGCCCGTGGAATCATCGCCCGCGATTTAGTAACCGGCAAGCTTGAGCGCCATTTTGGTCATGCCGTAGTATTGGCAACCGGGGGCTACGGCAACGTATTCTTCCTTTCGACCAATGCAATGGGCAGCAACGTTACTGCCATCTGGAAGGCCCACAAAAAAGGAGCTTTCTTCGGAAACCCTTGCTTTACCCAAATCCACCCGACCTGTATTCCGGTTTCGGGCGATCACCAATCGAAGCTCACGCTGATGTCGGAGTCGCTGCGTAACGACGGCCGTATCTGGGTGCCCAAGAAAAAAGACGATTCACGCAAAGCCGTAGACATTCCCGAAGACGAGCGCGATTACTACCTCGAGCGTCGCTACCCGGCATTCGGAAACCTCGTTCCACGCGATATTGCCAGTCGTGCCGCCAAAGAGCGCTGCGACGCCGGCTATGGCGTTGGATCTTCCAAAATGGCCGTTTACCTCGACTTCAGCGATTCCATCCGCCGTCTCGGCAAAGATGTCATTGAAGCCCGCTACGGTAACCTCTTCGAGATTTACGAGAAAATTACCGGCGAAGACCCATACACCACACCAATGCGCATTTACCCTGCGGTGCACTACACCATGGGCGGACTTTGGGTGGATTACAACCTGATGACTACCGTTCCGGGCTTGTACGCCACAGGCGAATGCAACTTCTCCGACCACGGAGCCAATCGTCTTGGTGCATCTGCACTCATGCAAGGGCTTGCGGATGGCTATTTCGTGTTGCCGATTACCATCGGTGAGTTCCTCAGCAAAGACATTCGCACCAAGGCCATCCCAACCGACCATCCTGAATTTGAGAAGGCCGAAAAAGAGGCTCAAGACCGGATTGCTCGCCTGATGAGCATCAAAGGAAACAAGCCTGTAGATCACTTCCACAAGGAGCTTGGAAAAGTAATGTGGGAGTATTGCGGAATGGCGCGTAACGCCGAAGGCTTGCAGAAGGCCAAAAAGATGGTTCAGGACATTCGGGCTTCATTCTGGAAAGAAGTACGCATTCCAGGCGCAGCCGATGAAACCAATCCGGAACTGGAAAAAGCCTTACGCGTAGCCGATTTCCTCGAGCTTGGTGAGCTCATGATTGACGATGCTTACGACCGCAATGAAAGCTGTGGAGGTCACTTCCGCGAGGAATACCAAACCGAGGATGGTGAGGCGCTGCGCGATGACAACAACTACGCTTATGTTTCGGCCTGGCAATACAAAGGCGACAACCAACCTGAAGTACTACACAAAGAGCCGTTGGTGTTTGAAAATGTGAAGTTGGTACAACGGTCCTACAAATAAGACTCAACACAAACGACACGTCCATGAAAATTACCTTAAAAGTTTGGAGACAGAAGAACGGCAAGACGCCGGGAAACTTCAATACCTACACACTCCCCGATGTATCTGAAGATATGTCGTTTTTGGAGATGTTTGATGTGTTGAACGATGAACTGATTCGCAAGGGTGAAGATTCCATTGCGTTCGACCACGATTGCCGCGAGGGCATTTGCGGTATGTGTTCGATGTACATCAACGGAAGGGCACATGGTCCGCTTACCGGAACCACCACCTGCCAGCTGCACATGCGTCATTTCAAAGATGGCGATACGATTGTTGTGGAGCCCTGGAGAGCTTCGGCCTTCCCGATTATCAAAGACCTGATGGTAGACCGCAGCGCTTTTGACCGTGTGATTCAGGCCGGAGGTTTTATTTCGGTAAATACCGGTAATGCGGTCGACGCCAACTCGATTCCCATTCCAAAAGAAGATGCCGATAAGGCGTTCGATGCAGCGGCTTGTATTGGCTGCGGGGCTTGCGTGGCAACCTGCAAAAATGCTTCGGCGATGCTTTTCGTGTCGGCCAAGGTTTCTCAGCTTGCACTCCTCCCGCAGGGGCAACCGGAGCGTAATATGCGCGTGAAAAAAATGGTCGAAGCGATGGACGAAGAAGGTTTCGGAAACTGCACCAACACCGGAGCCTGCGAAGTTGAATGTCCGAAAGGCATCAGCCTCGACCACATTGCCCGCATGAACCGCGATTATCTGGTTTCAAACATTGTCGATTAACAGCAAATCCTGCTGAACCTACAACAGCGGAGTGCTTTCGGGCCTCCGCTGTTTTTTTTGTATCGTTGCAGCAAATAATCCGCATCATGGACAGCAAAATTGAGGCTTATTTCGAAAAGGTAACGCCCGAACAACAGGAGGCAACACGGCAAGTTTGGGACATTCTGGTGAAGCACAGAATGCCCGGCTTTGAACCCGGATTGTCGTATGGAATGCCGGCCATTGTTGTTCCGCACAGCCTCTACCCGGCGGGCTATCACTGTAAACCGGAGGAGCCACTACCTTTTGTAAGCCTGGCCGCGCAAAAGAATTTCATTGCGCTGTACCACATGGGCATTTACGCCATGCCTCCCCTACTCGATTGGTTTACGGAAGCTTACAGCCAATACTCGAAGCAGAAACTGGATATGGGGAAGTCGTGTATTCGCTTTAAAAAGCCTGAGCATATTCCTCTCGGGCTCATCGCAGAATTGATGCAAAAAGTAAGTGCTGAAGAGTGGATCAGTACGTATGAAAGGCTTTACAAGCCTGAAAAAAAGAAGGCTTAGATGTTTAGTGCAGCGAGTTGAATTCATCGCCAAAAAGGCCCGCTTACAGGGATCTCCGTTTTTTCGCTTAAGGTTTGTGCTGAATGACCTTCCGCATTGTTTCTGAGTTACCGCAGAAATAAAGGCCAAAATCGTTCTGCGACCCATAAAAACTTCCCTATCCTTTCTCCGTTTGCACCCAAACTCAATCTTATATAGATCTATTAAAATTTATTTCGCTATTTAATGAAATTTTTCTCAACTTGCGATGAGTAATCTTATTATGCGCTACACCCTATTGTTGTTTTTCGGCCTAAGCCTTGGCCATTTATCCGCGCAATCGTCGCTCTACTTTTCTGTGGGTCCGGAGATTAGATTCGGTTCAGAGATTGGTGCCAATGAAATCACAAAGCTTGACCCTAAAATCCCCGTTGGAAAGGTTGATTCAAAAAGCGATTATATAGGTTCGAATACGACTTTACCTATGATTATGGGACTGCTGATTCCCCTCTCGAAAGAGCAGAGTAAGTGGCCACGGGCAACAGAGTCATTTTTTCAGGTTGGCCTGGGATTTTCCTCAGGAAATCTTGTGGGTGCTAAGAGTGGAACAAACACCAGAACTATGGGCGATACCATCGAGTACAACAACGCCTTATGGCGAATAGATACGGTATACGATGAGAGCCACCTTGTAGAGGTGCAAAGCGATTTTATCAGACTGGATGTTGGGGCATTTGTTCGGGCTTTCCCGAAAAAGAAAGCCTCCACTTGTTTAGGTATTGGCCTCATTGGAGGCTACTCTTTCAACAGCCGTACCGAGGTAAATTCTTCTGCACGGACCTATTCTAATAGGGTGCAAATCTCTGGTAACGGATTTGGTGGCCCCCCTGAGTCATTTAGTATTTCAACTTCAAACGATCAACTCATTACAACCCCCGGTATTTGGGCACTTTCACTCTACACCTCGATGCGTATTGAGTTTGCCCTGCGAAAACCGGAACTCAGCTTAAGGAACACCGACCTCTTTTTTCTGGAGCTTCGCCCGCAAACCATGTTGGAGAGCTACGGAAGCCGTGGATTTAACTTTTCTTCTGCATCGATTCAGCTGTTGATGGGCTTTTCCATTTCTTTGTAGCTTCTGGTGTTAAACCATGTTGCTCAATGTACCCAACATTGAACTTTTAAGTGTTATTGCCTTTGCAGGGATTACCTTATTCCAAAGCATTTACCTCGGAGCGCAGTATGTGTTTATCCGGCGAAAAGAGTACCTCTATTACCTGGCCTACCTTGCGAGTAACGGTGTATATTGCTTTTCGCGTTTCGACTGGCTCATCGATTCGCTGAGTTTTTTGGAATTCTTCAAAACTTCGCTCGACAGGGTTTTACCGATGCTGAGCTTTTTCTTGTATTACCGCTTTGCCCGGTTCTTCCTCGATTTGCCCGTGCTTCATCCGAAAATAAACCGCTTGAGCATCTATGTGGAACACCTACTCCTCATTTATATTTCAATCGATCTGCTACTGTTGGCTGTAGGCTTTAGTCATGCCCAACGAGAACCCCTCTTTGTTGCCGTTTCTGTGGTGTTAGACATCGCTACTTTGCTGCTCGCAGGATGGCTTGCCCAAAGGCGCGAAACCCGCGGTTATTTCATTTTTGTTGTTGCGCTATTGATGACCTCCACATCAGTTGCCGGAATGATCATGATTCTCACTCACTATAACGAGTTTCACCCAACACTTCCGATGGTGTTTGCCACCATGACCGAATTCCTGATTTTAAATACCGCTCTGGCCTTCAAGGCCCGTCAAATCGAACGAAAAAGCCTTCTGCTAAAACAGGAAAACATTGAACAACTCGAGCAAAAACTGCAATTACAAAAGCAAATCGCTCAACACCGCGAACAGGCCGCCCGCGAAATACACAACGAATTGGGCAGCGGCATCAGCGACATTCAAATCTTCTCGGCCATGGCCGAAAAAGAACTACATAACACCCAAGGCAAAGCTCAAATGCTTAACCAGCAAGTGAGAAAAAGGGCTTCGCTGTTGCTCGACAAGGTGCAGGGTATCATCCAGGCGCTAAGCCCGCAAACCAACACACTACACGAACTGGAAGAACGGCTTCGACTGCTCTGCCGCGAAAAGCTAAGTCCCGAATACCTCAACTACAGCCTCCGGTCTTGTTGTTATCGGACATTTAGGCTGTCCACCATTGATGGAGCTCACCGCAGACCTCCAAAACTCATCGGTCGACGATACACTACAGGTATTGTTTATATTGGAAAACACCAACGAACAATTCCGGCAATTCAACGGCGAGAGCCCGAACGTTTGGACAGAAACGCGGAAATATTTTCAAATTGCCCCTATACAGCAGGTTTGCATTGGAGAATGCGATACGGAGCAAATTCGTGAGCAAAATGGGGCCATTGTGATTGGTAAACAATGTCGGAAATTGAGTAGGGCCTACTGAAAAAGTCAGAAGTGCATCAGATGCAAGGCGACAAGGCGAAGCTGTATACGAATACTGCGAGCCGCGGGCAACGAAGCAGATGATGTATTTCTGGCTAACGAAATATTTTAGAGTTTGAAAGATCAACTGCACGGGAATTGGAAATAAAGGGCAAAAAAACGAGCATTTAAATGGATTTAAACAGTTGTTAAAACACTTACAACAAATTCATTGAGTGTTTTTCAGTAGGCCCTAAGTAAAAAACTACCCACCAAAGATTCCCCTACTGTGTTTTTGGTCAATGGAAAAGGGGAGATTATCGGCAGCCAAAAAGGCTATTTCAGTGGAAAGACCGCCGATGAACGGCTAAAGCTGCTGCTGCAAATGAGCGCGCGAAACTGATCGGAAGGTCATCCCACTTTAGTGGAAAAGCCAAGGACAAAAAATTCCGACCTTCGCCACCTATGCGGCAGTTCACCTCATTGTTTCAACGGCTCGACCAAACGCGATCAACCCATGAAAAGGTAGCTGCACTGGTGGCCTATTTCAGGGAGGCTACGCCCGAAGATGCTATCGCTGCCCTAGCTCTGCTTACCGGTCGCCGCCCAAAACGCACGGTAAATACAGGCCTACTTCGGGCTTGGGCTGCCGAATGCTCGGGTATTCCCGAATGGCTGTTCGAGGAAAGCTACCACACGGTGGGCGATTTGGCCGAAACCATTGCCCTCCTTGTAGATGGCAACCCCGACAATACTCAGGAGTTCAGCCTCTCCGAAAGGCTTGCCCAGCTTAAAGGACTAGAAAAAGCAAGCGAAGAGGAGAAGAAGGCATTCATCACCCAAACCTGGGCCTCGATGGATCCACAAGAGCGTTTTCTGTTCAATAAACTCATTACCGGCGGCTTCCGAATTGGTGTTTCACAAAAGCTGGTCGAAAAAGCACTGGCCGAAGTGTATGCGCTCGAAGCCGATGTGTTGGCGCACCGCCTCACCGGAAATTGGAGCGCTGAAACTACCAGCCTCCACGAGCTCATTTTCAAAAAAGTGAACGCCGAAGACCTCAGCAAGCCCTATCCTTTCGCCCTGGCCCACCCATTACAGGATCCGCCCGAAAGCCTGGGCGATGTTACCGATTGGTTGGCTGAATGGAAATGGGACGGCATCCGTTCGCAGGTGATTGTAAGAGGGGCCGAGCTGTTTCTATGGTCGCGCGGCGAAGAGCTCATCACCACCAAGTTTCCTGAACTACAGCCCCTTGCGGCTTTGCTTCCCGATGGCACCGTTCTCGATGCCGAATTGGTCATCTTCAAAAATGGTGGTGTTCAGCCTTTTCAGGCCTTACAAACGCGCATTGGACGAAAAAATGTGAGCAAAAAACACCTCACCGATTACCCGGCAGCACTCATCGCCTACGATCTGTTCGAATGGAATGGTGAGGACATCCGCACACAAACCCTGGCCGAACGCCGCAGCCGCCTCCACGAAATTGTTGAGCAAACGCAGTCGCCCGTCTTAGTGCTTTCTGAAGCCCTGCAGGCCAAAACCTGGCAAGAGTTGTCGGGAATTCGCCTGAGCGCCAGAGAGTACCAGGCCGAAGGACTCATGCTGAAGCGGCTCAGTTCGGCCTATCAGGTTGGGCGCAAACGTGGCGACTGGTGGAAATGGAAGCTCGACCCCATGAGTGTGGATGCGGTATTGATTTACGCCATGCAAGGACATGGACGCAGGGCCAATTTATACACCGATTACACCTTCGCCGTTTGGAATGAGGAAGGCCGACTTGTGCCATTTACCAAGGCTTACAGCGGACTTACCGATGCCGAGATTAAAGAAGTCGATGCCTTTGTTAAATCAAACACCATCGAGAAATTTGGTCCGGTTCGAAGCGTAAAAGCCGAACTGGTATTCGAAATCGGCTTCGAGGGCATCCAAAGAAGTACCCGGCACAAATCGGGCGTGGCGCTAAGGTTTCCGCGCATGCTCAGGTGGCGAAAAGACAAGCCCGCCGCAGAGGCCGACCGACTGAGCAGCCTCTTTGAATTGCTGGATCTGCTGGGCGCTTAGAAATCGAACAGAAGTCCCGAACGGGTGCCCGAAAACAATCGCGGAACGCCCGCCGGCGGCCTGGTATCGAACAATAGATTACCGGAAATTCGAATCGAAAATCGTTGACTGATCTTCACATCCAGCCTTAATTCGGTTTGGTATCGGCAATCGGAAAAATCGAACAATCGGGGCTGGAACAGAAACATCCAGTCGAGCGAAACATTCTTAAACCGCGACACAACCACACTGGTGTAAAAATTCAGTCGTTCGCTTGAATAATGCTGTACTGGATCCGGAAATCGCTCATGTTCAAACGATAAGGAGCCTCCCACATAGATGCGCATTGAGTCGTTGTTCAGCAACCGGTAGCGCGGACCGCCACCCAAGGTAAATCGTGGATACAAGGCCATTTGCCGGCTGTAAAACACCTGTCCGAACGCTTCCCAGGCAAAGCGCACAGAGCGAATTTCGTTATACCGAAAATGAATAAACCCTTGACTTTGAATGTTTTGGCCATTGGTTTCGCTAAACTGGGCATCGCCAATAAACAGGTAACGGTGCTGGTTTTTCGCGTACTGCATGCTAAAACGCGAGCCGAACACAAACTGTCGACTTTGGTTTCGCAACGATGAGTACCAAACCTCGCCGCCACCTTGCCATCCCGGCCTGGCCGAATTCAGCCGCCGGCTTTCAACGTTCACCACCTGCGCAAGGCTAATCTGGCAAATCGCCAGCAGCACGAAAATGAGAATTGTCATCTGTTTCACGTTGGCAAAATTATAGCCCAAAAGGCCTTCACATGCGCCAAAAACGCAGCAATCTCATCCACTTGATGTGTACAACGTGCTTTTCTTTTTGGGCGCGTCCCTCCGGGTCACGTGCTTGGCTGTAGGCACCCTTCGGGATGCGCTACTTGCCGCGCCCGTTCGCGCAAATCCTAATTCAAATCAAGTGCTGACTACGCATTGAGCAACAACGCCCTTCATGAGTCTCGCCAAAACTGCGCATTCACAATCAGCGGCGCCTACCAAAAAGCTCAAACCCGGTAAGGGCTTTCTGCATTTCAACAAAGGTTGACGGATTGGCCCATTTGACAAGGCTTACTACTGGCCTCCGCTTAGTTTTAACCCAACCCTGAATCCGCGGGCAGCATAAAACGACTGTGCGCCATTGTGGTAGATGAAGCTTCGACCATAACGCTTGTCTCCGAAAAGAGCGCCGCCCAACTTTCTAATCTCCGGAGGAGTAAGAATCCAGCTCGAGGTTTTAAGGTCGTAATGACCGGTTTGCTGAAGCCAAGTATACTGCTCCTCGTTCAGAAGTACGGCCCCTATCTCGCGCGCCATATCAACCGCAGTATTCACCGGTTGTATGTCTTTTCGCGACTCTAAGCCCGCTCGATCGTAGCAAAGACTTCGGCGACCGGCCGGACTTTCGGCAGAGCAATCAAAAAACCACAGCTCGCCTTGCATAGCGGGCACTTGAACAACATCAGGTTCGCCCCCACTCTCATCCATGAGGGCCAAAACTTTCAGGGTTTCGGGTTGGGTATCAAGAAGCTGAAGCACAGTGCTCCAGGCCAAATTGGGGTGTCGTTGAGGAAAAGCTTCGAAACGCGAACGTAAAATTTCGAGCAGATCGCCTGGCTTGGAGGTGCTTTGTTTTGGTTTGGGCATTGCGAGTTTTTAAGGTGGGTAAAAATAGAACTTACATGGGTAATGCAGCTCTATACAGAGATCCGGTTAAATGCAATACAACCCAAATCGGAATGGTTAAAAGGAATCACCCAGCAATTCGCCGAACCTGATTGCCTTGCACTGTAGCAAAACATGAGGCATAAAAAAAGGTCGGACAATTCTGCCCGACCTTTTTGAATGAGTGTATGTGAATTAGTGTTTCACCACCAATTTCAAGGTATTGCTGAGGTTTCCGCTTTCAATGTGAACGAGGTAAACACCCGACTGCAATTCGGCAGTATTTACATTGAATGTGTGGTTTCCTGCACCCAGTTTCTGGTTGCTCAGGGTTTCTACCGTTTGTCCCAACAAATTGTTGATACGAATATTTACAGAAGCCGCATTGTCGAGGTTAAAGCTCAAGCGAGAAACTTCGTTAGAAGGATTTGGCATCAATACCGCATCGAACTTTGCTTTTGCTGCTGACTGGATACCCACGCCAATTTCGTTTTTGTCGATGCCGATGTAATAAATTTCATTGGCATTGTCGAATGGGTGAATCGCGTTGTTGTCGATAGTCACAGCTGAACCAGGGAAGTAATCGAACTGGTAAACCACGTGTACATTTCCATCTACCAGTTTAGCGACAGCTGGGAAAGAGAATTCTCCGAATGGATCGAATCCGGCAGACTCGTCGGCAGAGATATCCGTAGGAGCAGTCCAGGTCATCCCACCATCGGTGGACTTAATCGCATAAAGGTGCTTATAGCTTGCACCGGTTGGGCGGTATTCTTCGCCTTCCTTGGCTCCTGAATACACAACATACAGATTGCCATCGCTATCAACACCTGCACTTGGGAAGGTTGTTAAACCTGCACCATAAGGAATTGGACCGTTGTTGGTGTAACGAATACCAATATCTAGGATGTTATCTCCATTGTCGTCAATGAGATCAGCAATGATTGGGAGAGTAGCTCCCGGAGCCATGTCTTCGTTCCAGTACATAATTCCAGAAGTTCCCGGAAAGAACGACACCGAATTGTCGGTTGTATCGTCGTTGGCCATGATCATGCGACCTGTCCAAACGTGCACTTTGTCTTGATTATCAATCAAAATGGCCAAAGAGCCATCAGAAACCTCAACGCCTTCGGTAATAAAGCCTTCATCGGTAAGTACGCTATCTACGTCGCCGTCGCCATCGATATCGGTGATAAACTGGTCATCCCAAACACCGTAAGGGAAACGGAGAATAGTGGTGCTGTCCCACGTTACGCCATTGTCGATTGACTTCCATAGCATCAAGCTGGTGGTCAGGTCGCCTGTAACAAAGGCTACGGTATTGCCGCGTGCATCAATGGCATAGGCATCTCCACCAATTGCTCCAAAAATGGTCGAATCCATGCCCGGTACCTGAATATAAGTATCGTCGAATGTTTGACCACCATCGGTAGAGCGGTTGTACAGCAGGGCTCCATCGATTCCGTTGTAAGGAGTTCCACCAAAGTCGCCTACTGAAGGAATGGTAAGGGCAATTACGTGAACCGTTTTGCCATCAGGACCGCCAACAGCCATACGAGGCCACAGGAATGGCATGCTAGTTTCGGCGGTAGAAATCCAGTTCTGAGTTGCACCAGTGCTGGTGTTACGCGTTACCTGCAAGGCATCGGTGTTGGTTTGGTGAGCCACCACAATGTCGCCCACGTTAGACACACGGCCAATTGAACCAAAACCGGTACGTACGGGCTCGATACGGGTAATTCCCGATACGGTTTCATAGCCGGGGTTGCTTACCCAGCTGGTTCCATCAAAGAAATGGTAAGCCATACCGCGGTCTGACCATGGAGTTCCGGGCTCAGCGCTGAAAGTCCAGCTTGCAGAAAGGGTTCCGTTGCCGTGGTTTAGGATACGAGTCGGAATCGAAGAGTTTGTTTGCAGGTCGTACTGTGTTTGCCCAATCTTCACATTGGTACCAAAAGAACGCCCTGCGCTATTGGTTGCTCCCAGCGATTCTGCCACATTAGGGTTGGGGGCTAAATAGGGAATACCTCTGAAATCGTTGTTCGGTAAACTTTTCCGGATTGGACGTTTAACAGAAACATTTGAATAAGGCTTTCTCAGAGTGTTGGCGCGTTGAGCCAGCGCGTCTTCTCCGAAGCCCATCAGAAGAACCGCTGCAGCGAGTGCTTTGTAAAAGTTTTGTTTCATGTGATGATTGCTTTTTGGATAACAGAATTCGCAAAACTATTCATTCTGGCTTAACAAACGAAATCAAACTAAGGTTTAGGGAAAAAATCCGAATTGTTGAGTCCATTCATCCAGCTCACAAAGCTGATAAACTTGAAAATCCGACCATCGTCAACGTCGTGCTGTGGATTGAAAAACTGAGCGAAATCGCGCATGAATCGGGGCTTATCGATAAACTCCTCCCAGCCACCGCCCTCAAAAATGCTCGGTAAAACAGGGGCCAACTCCCGTATCCACACATTGTTGGGCGTGCTGTACCCTTTCTTGTCGCGCCGTAAACGCACATTTTCGGGCATCAAGCCTTTCAACGCCTCCCTGAGCAGCACTTTTCCGCTACCCTGCTGAACTTTAAGCCGGCCCGGTATCGAAAGCGCCCATTCGGCCAGCAGATGGTCGTCGGCAAAAGGAGTGCGACTCTCTACGCCAAAGTGCATCGAACAGCGGTCTTCGCAACGCAAGTAAGCCTTCAGGGTGGTATTCTGCATTTCCCAGGCAAGGCGGCTGTTTAAATCTGGCCATCGCCTGGCGGCGGGATGACTAAAGCGTTCAACATGGGCTTTGTAAAAGTCGTCGCGCAAGTATCTCAAGCCCGGAAAATATCGCCGGTAAAACCTTGAAGCCACGTTATTTCCAGCCTTGAAAATGCCTTCGTATCTCAGCCACTGATGAAACTGAAACTTTCTTCCACCCAGCAGTTTCGCCTCCGCTGAACTTAAATAGGGCGATCCTTTTCGGAAAAAGTAATGGTGATACGGATAGCCGGCAAAGAGCTCATCACCACCTTGCCCGTCCAACACCACCTTGAGTCCGGTTTCGGCAACCTTCCGCATCACGCTGTATTGCGCAAAGGTGCTGGTCGACCAGATGGGCAGGTCGAGGGCTGCACTAAACGTGGTCAACTCAGCCCAAAGCGAGGCTGCATCGGGCTTTACTGTATGTTGTACAGCCTCAACCGAACGGGCCATTTCGGCCGCGTAGGCCGACTCGTCGATGCTGCTGCCGGGAAAAATCGCAGTGTACACGTGCAGCGGATGGCCTTTAGGCAGGTTTTTACGCATCAAAGCCACTATGGCCGAACTGTCGAGCCCTCCGCTTAAACAAGAGCCCACCTCCAC
>CANHCM010000049.1 GCA_947459155.1 Bacteroidota bacterium
TGGAGCAGACGCAGACTGTTAAGTTCTACCAATTGAGCGCTGCCTTCTAAGCGCACGCTGTCGTTGGCCGCGTTGAATTCAGCCATGAAGTTCCGCAAACCACTTTGGTTGCTAAAGAGGGCTTGGGTAGAATCGTTGTTCATCAGCCACAAGGCCGTACCGGGTGTTGAGGTACCGCTCCATTCGAGATGTCCGGCCAAAGCCACAGTACTGCTCTGCAGTAAGAGATTGCCTCTGTTTCGCATTCTTCCATCGTACCAACATCCTTCTAAACGTGCGGTTCCGGTGAGTGTGGTTGTGGTTGAGGGGCGTAGATCGAGGCTCATAAAATGCCCAGTGTTGCCTGTTGCGATAGTAGGAGTTCTAATCACGCTCACTGCGCCGGCCGGAGTGGCGATGCTCGTTCCTGTGGTGGCAACAATCACACTGTCGGCGCAGGATGGCCTTTGGCGGGTGTCCCAGTTGGAGTCGGTGTTCCAGTCGGCATTGGTTACTCCGGTGAAGGTTTTCACATGGAGGAATTCATCCGCACCAATGTCGGTGCCTCTGCGAAAGTCGCCATCCATATCGGTGCGAATGGCCAGAGGCTGGTTTACGACCATTCCCCGGGCGTTTACCCGAATCTCGCAATTGGCGATGTGCAAATCGGCTTGTGCTAAATTGGTAAATACACTTCCCGAACAGGCGGTTAACGTGGTGTTTACCGCAGCCATGTTCTCGTAGAGGGAATTCTGATCCTGGTTGCCGGCCGATTGCCATCCCGCCAAATTGGCCCAGCTCCCTTCTCTGCGGGTGGTATTGTTGGCATTTACGGCGAAGAGAATGTTGTTGTTGGAGGCATTCCAGCCGGAGTTGCTCTTCTCGAGTCCAATGGCGCCGTTTCGCGAGTTTCCGCTGCGGGCATTCACCAGAATGTTGTTGTACAGGAACAGCGGCGAGGGTATGGCAATATCCCAAAAGTTGCCCCTGAAGTAGGCGAAGGTTGCGTTAGAGCCTCCGGGCTCTGAGCCGGCAATGACGATAGAATTGTGGGCGACGAGCACCGATTGGCTGCGGACGTCGTTGCCATCAAAAATGCCCATTAGCGCGGTGCGACTGGTGTTGTTTGAGCCGTTGGGAAGAAGCCCAAGGCTAATCATGTTGTTGTAAATCATCACCCTTCCGCCTGCTTCTTTGTCGCCGGTGTTAATGCCCGCCGCGGTAGGTGCCTTCACATGCACCCGTGTGGAGCGGTTCGAAATGTCGTAAATGCGGTTTCCGTGGATATTGGCTGTGCCTAAACCTGCAGCCACAATGCCTGCACTGTGGTTACGGAGGTTGATGGGATTAGCCGCGTAGATGCTGTAGATAAGGTTGTTACGAACATTCACCTCGCCGGTGTGATTGCTTAAATGGATACCGCTCACGGCCTGGTTGATTCCCCAGGTCGACATCGGTGAAAATGACTGAATCTGAGCAATCGTGTCGCGGTAAAGGTTCGCACCTGCAGTGCCTGCATGGTGATAGCCTCTTGCGAAGGATGCGTGTGAGAACGATGAATCGCACAGTCCTCCGATGTAGTTGTCGAAAATCTCCGCCACATTCAAGCCTGCACTCATGTTTAGAATGCCGGTAACGCTCTGTATTGCAGCTCCCGATGCGGTTCTGAGGCTTGCCGTTTGGGTTTTATGTCCGATGCGGTTGTTGCGCACCTGTAGTCCGTTAAACAAGGGCTGAATGCGCATTCCAACCACCGAAATTCCAAAACCATGCGCATCATCATCGTCATCATCATCATCGTCGTCGTCCTCATCTTCATCTTCCTCGCAAGAGTTCGAGGCAACACTGCCACCCGAAATGGCTCGGCCTGTAATGCCTTGAACGACATTGCCATCCACAATACCCCCGTTACCCATAAACTCAATGCCGATGGCCGAAATGGCACCTGCCGTATTGTTGGTGGTACAGGTAAAGCGGAGCGAATCGCGGCTACCGATGGTATTTTGTCGAACCTCGGCAACTCCGCCGTTGATGAAAATGCCCCGGAATGAGTACTCGTTAGTGTTCGTGGTTCGGGGGAACTCCATGTTGAAATTGTTGATCACGTTGCCCTCCACTCGAGCGAAAGCATGGGAAGCAAAGCGAATGTCGATGCCTCGGATTCGCATGGGCATATTCGAGCTGGTGGTCATATACCAGGGCGCACCTCTCGCGAACCGGGCACCTCCACCAATGTAGTTGTTGAGGATGAACACCGTGTCGGTATTCGTAGAGGAACCTCCCGAGCGCCCACCAATAATGGAAACATAGGTAGCCGAATTTCCCGGCGTACCAACACTGGTTTGGTAAAGGTGATTGCCCTCAATGGTAATCCTCCGCAGATGTTCTCCCAGAATGATGTATCCCGACGATGAGGAGGGCTGATAACAGTTGATGACTTCGTTGTTGCGCAACACGATTTCCCGCGACTCTCTTCCGCTGGTGCCGCTCAGGTAAATGCCATGACGGGGCATGGAAGTGCCGTTCCGGATGACATTGTAAACAATCTGGATGTTTCGGTTGGCCGTGGTGCCCGGAGCGTCGCCCACAAACACCAGCCCGTTCGCAATGCTGTTGTTGATGCCTTCGATGGTGCAAAAGCGAATTTGGTCGTTCTGTGCGCCGTTGCGGAGGTTGAACACCGGCGAATGGGTGATGTTATTTCTGAAACTGAGGAATCGCGGCGTGCTGAAGCTCTCGGAGTTATCGCCCGGAGCCCGGCCATCAAAAATCACATTGTCGGCTCCGTTTAATACAATCATTCCATTACTGCCAATGCCCGTGATACCGTTGATGTTTCGGTTGGTGGCCGACGATGGCCTGAAGGTAATCGTATGCTGATTCATGCCCGATATCTGCTGAAGCGCAACAGCTCCGGTTTCGTTCAGGTCGGAGCTGATGCTCAAGTTGAGGTTGGAACTCAGTCCGCCCATGTTGTTGAGTACATCGAAAAGCCCACCCGGATTGGTGATGCTGGTGAATTCGCCGCAACTGCCTACGCTGAGGTTCGCCTGGTTAAGGGTTGAACCAAAGCCATACACAAAGAAATTGTCGAAATCGACCGTGGCGAAGAACGTATTGGTAAAGGTAATTTTGAAGTTCACCGGATTTACGGTTCCGGTTTGTGCGTTGATGTCGTTGTAAATGCGTGTATTACCCACCCAAATGTCGTGACGGTCGTTGGCAACCGTTTCGCTGCTGCCATTGGGCGCCAGGTAAGTATAGGTGCTTCCGGTATTGTTCACCACCCAGGTGATGCGTCGTGTACCGGTTTGATTCGTGCTGCTGTTGTTGTTGCCGGTAATATCGCGCAGCCTGAAGGTGTTTGCTGTATTTACAAAGTTGATGGCAAACTGACTGTGCACCCGAGTGTTCGCTTCTACACCGGGGGTGCTGTTGAAGCTCGAGCCGAGTTGAATTATGATACCTGCATTGTTGTTTTGGGTGTTTTCCGAAACGGCGAGGTCGAACGCAAAGATTAAGCCTCCCGAAGTATTTCCCGGAAGCGCTGTAGTTCTGCTCAGTGAGCCCTCGTGGCTGTTAGCGCCATTTTTACTCACTCTGAACATCTGGTTGAAAATCTGCGCACTCACCGCACCGCCCGAAGCTTGCCAGGCATTAAACTGCGTGGTGTTCGGACTCGCAGCAGTGTAAGCCGAAACCGTAGTGGAAGAGCAGAAGTTTTGATGGAAAAACTGAGCCTCCAGTGAGGAGAAAGCGATAAGCGTAAGTACGGAGAAAAGTAGTTTTGCCTTCATAGGCCATATAGCATTTACAACGGTTTCATACTGTTTTTAAGGGCTGGGGGTTTTCCCTGTCGGGGGATGACCTTCTGCGCAGCCCTATAGTCGTCGGCTCCGCCCGTTAACAAACCGACATCTCCATCAACTTTTCGCTGAACCTTACCAGGTGTTCAATCGATTGTTTCATTCGAATACGCTGTAAATGAGCACTATTGTGTGTTGAGTCTTGAACATCGTCGCGCGAAGCCAGACAATCTTACATCATACAGAAAAGCAGAAATTTTGTGGAAATGTCGTTTGTCGCGGCCTTCACGTTTGCCCGAAACTTACCTTTGCTCCATGATTCCGTTTTCACCGCCACACCTGAGCGAGCGTGCCATCGAAGAAGTAGTGGCAACCCTGCGCAGTGGTTGGATCACCACAGGTCCGCGTACCAAATTGCTTGAGCAGAAACTGGCCGATTATGTTGGAGCCCCCAAGGTTTTGTGTCTAAACTCGGCCACGGCCGGTCTCGAAATCATGCTTCGCTGGTTTGGCGTTGGTCCGGGCGATGAAGTGATTGTGCCGGCCTACACGTACTCGGCCACCGCCAATGTTGTTGAGCATTGCGGGGCAACCGTTGTCTTTGCCGATGTGAGGGAGGCCGATTTCAACATTCAGGTGTCGTGCGTAGAGAAGCTCATTACGGAACGTACCAAAGTGATTATGCCGGTCGATTTTGCCGGCTGGCCCTGCGATTACGATGCCTTGCAAGCCTTGCTCGAAAGACCCGATATTCGCGAGCGATTCAAGCCTGAAACAGCGGTTCAGCAACAGTTAGGACGAATTCTCCTCCTCTCTGATGCGGCGCATTCTGTGGGTGCTCGTTACAAAGGTCGACGCACCGGAACACTCGCCGATGCTACCGTGTTTTCGTTCCACGCAGTGAAAAACCTCACAACCGCCGAAGGTGGGGCTGTGGTGCTGAACCTGCCTGCTCCTTTCGACAATCAGGCCATCTACACCTACCTCGCCATGGCCACCTTGCACGGACAAAACAAGGACGCCCTCGCCAAAACCCAGAAAGGCAATTGGCGTTACGACATCCTGGAGCCGGGCTACAAATGCAACATGACCGATATTATGGCGGCCATCGGACTGGTTGAGTTGGAGCGTTATGAATCCGAAATCATGCCCCGCCGCAGAGATATTGTGAAGCGCTACGACGCCTTTTTTCGAACCACAGCCTGGGCCGAGCTTCCGATTTCAGAAGCCGGCGACTCCTATTCCTGTTTCCACCTTTACCCATTGCGCATCTACGGTATCAGCGAAGCGCAACGCGACGAAATCATACGCCGCATTTTTGAGCAGGATGTGAGTGTGAACGTTCACTTTATTCCGGTTCCCATGATGAGCTTTTACCGCTCTAAGGGCTACGACATTGCAAACTATCCGATGACGTATTACAACTACAGCCGTGAGATTAGTCTCCCTGTATTCGAAGATCTGCATCCCGAACTCCAGGATCAGGTCATTCAGGCTGTGTCAAATGCAGTGATTTCGGTCTTGCAACAGGCCTAAACTGGGCCTTGGGCTTCATTTTGAGCGCGGGTGACGAATCAATCGAAGAAAAAACTACTTTTGTGTTTCTCGTTGATAACCATGCAGAAAGCACTGTTTCTTTTTGGCCTCGTGGCCCTCATGTTCTCGGCTCCGGCCTGCAATAAGGATTGCTACAACCCCAGCCTGGAAGCCGAATTCTCCAAGAAAGCTTGTCCAACCGACTGCCCCGGTGTAGTTGGCTGTGATGGCAAAACCTATTGCAACGAATGCGAAGCGAATAGGGTAGGAGTAGCGGTTGATAAATAGTCAACGGTTTTAACCGTGGGCTATGCGGGGGCCTCCAACCTCCTCCCCGAATTCAAGATCGGAAATCCGAAAATCACCGTCAAGCGTTAAACGTTTATAAACGTTTAGTTTTCAACAGATTCGTTCATAGGTTATCTTGTTCAACTGCAGTCCTTTTTCGAACTTTAAAGCAGGGCGGGGACACGTGTCTCCCGAGATTAGCAATCAGGATCATGAACTGGTAAAATGTACAGCCTGATTCAGTCTTTTTTCTGAGTTCGAAAGCGAAACTTAGCGACTAAGAAAAGCCAGAAACACAGAAGATTCGCGACGACAAGGCGAAGCTCTATCAAGAAATCTGTGAGTCGCGGGCAACGAAGCAGATGATGGGTTTATGGATAACGAAATGAAATAGATTTTGAAAGGTTATCTGAACAGGCATTGTCAAAACGGCACTCAAAACCTTGCATTTCATGGGTTCAAACAGTTTAAAATATTTAAAACAAATTCATTACGTATTTTTCAGTAGGCCCTAAAGAGAATTCCTATTATTGGTCTTCCTTTGGCGCGATGAATTACCTCGATACCATCCAGCAGTACATCAACAACCTACCGCAAGAGGTGCATCAGGCCTTGAAAGAGGCTTCGACCATTCGTCGATATAAAAAGGGCGACTTGCTCCTTCAGCAAGGCGAGGTATGCCAACGAAGCTTTCATCTGCTCACCGGTATCGCCCGAAAATATTACCTGAACGAAGGAAAAGAAATCACCACCGAAATCTATTTTCAAAACGACCTTGCCCTCTCGTTCGAAAGTTACGTGTTGCAAAAGCCCGGAAGAGAGTACATCGAAGCCCTTACAGATATAGAAGTTTCAGCAACGCCCTTTAATGCCTTCCGCGCTTTGCGCAAACAATTTCCTGCTTTGATGGAATTAGACGTGATGCTCTCAGAATATTACGCCATCTGGCTCGAGCAACGGCTGTTTCAATTTTACACCCTCAGCGCCACCGAACGCTACCGGGCAATCCTCGAGAAGAGTCCCCAGCTCATTCAGCACATTCCGCTCACCATGCTGGCCTCTTATCTCGGCATCTCTCTCGAAACACTAAGCCGCATCAGAGCGAAAATTTGAGCTCGCTTTCTTTGACATAAGTCAAATATTTTCCTGCGATTTTCCCCCAGTTTTGCCCCATCGCCAGATAGGTCTGCGAGTGTCATCCGCGGTTTACCGCCGCTTACCCTGGCGAGAACTATAAGGCAAAACAACCATAGTCTTATTCAAGAACCCCTCAGTTAACCAATATGAAAACACACCGAATTCCGGGTTTCGACCTCGCCCGCGCCTATGCCATTTTTGGAATGTTCGTCGTAAACTTTAATACTGTTTTTGGCAGCGTTACAAGCACTGAAGGCTGGTTTGGCGTACTGAACTTGTTTAATGGAAATTCCAGTTCCCTTTTCGTAATCCTTGCAGGTATGGGCGTTTCGCTGATGTCCCGATCGGCTTCCCAAAATCCACTGCAGCAGAAGCAGCTTAAAGCTACAGTCCTTAAAAGATCTTGGTTTCTGTTCATTTTTGGTTTGCTCTTTTTCCTCTGGTGGCCGGCCGATATTTTGCATTTTTATGGAGGCTACATGCATATCGCTGCTTTTCTGCTCTTTGTGCCCCGTGCATTGCTTCTTTTGTCGGCAATAATTGCAGTAATCGTATTTCATATTCTATTAATAATGATTCCCTATCAAAATGGCTGGGATTTCCAATCCATGCTTTATACCGATTTTTGGACTATTCAGGGTTTTCTACGAAATACCATTTATAATGGCTGGAACCCTATTTTTCCCTGGATTGCTTTTTTCTTTTTAGGTATGTATTTAGGACGAATAAATTGGCAATCACCCAAAACGTCCAGACTGGTTTTGGCAATTGGCAGCTCTGTGTATGTGCTTAATTTATTGGCCCAAACAATCGTAAAGGAATACACCAACGATGCAGATTTAATATTTTATTTTAGTGCCGATTATCTGCCACCATTTCTTCCGTTTATGTTGGGTGCGGCCTCATTTGCGATGATTCTGATTGGTATATGCGTAATTATTGGTGAGAAAATGCAGTCAAAATCGTGGCTTCAAATACTAACAAATACCGGACAATTGACATTAACCCATTATGTTTCCCATTTAACAATTGGATTATTGATCCTCTCCTGGATCATTGGTAAAACCTTAAGTTTAGATTTAATTCATCAAGCCCCGAGTAACCCTTTATTAATCTTGGGTTTTTCTGCATTTTTCTTCCTGATCACATGCTTTTTTTCTTATTGGTGGAAACGAAAATTCAAACAAGGGCCTATAGAACAGTGCATGCGATGGTTTTCAAAATAACAAAATTGAAATCAAGAGCTTTTATCCGTTCAGAACCGAGTTAAACGCACTTTCTCTTTTGGGCGCCTGCCCTGTTCGCTGCGCATTTTCATAAATACTATGTCTAAGGGCATCGCGTTTTTCGCTCATACTCCTCGCCAAAGTGGAGCCGGCAAAAATAGCCGGCTCCACTTTGGCTGCGGGGTATCCGCTACAACCGCTGGCGCAAAAACGTTTAACCCCTAATTTTAATTTATCCGAAAGTGCATCGATATACAAACATGAATAGTATTTGATACTCAAATTGATTTACCCAATTAAAATCAATTCATTTTACTTGTATTTTACTTTTTTTAAGTGTTATGTGAATTATATAAGGAATGTTATTCGGCATGTAATCATTACTCTTTAGGTAATGTGGTTATTTGTACTCTGATTTTTTGAATTGCTGACGAAGAAGTTTAGCGAATTAGTACAGTTAATTAATAGGTGACCTGTATTAGGCCATAGGTGCTTCTTGCATCAATACATGGGCTCCTCTAAGTGATAATAAAAATCAGTGCTCAACTATTTCTGATAGTGAGAATAATTTGTACAAACCAACCTAAACAAAAGAACATGAAAAATTTGAATTACACCCCAATGGGAGTATTGTTGATACTCATCTATTTCACATTTGGTTGTACTCCAAAAAGTGAACGAAATAAGAAGGCAGCCGATGAGAATGTTACGAAGTCGCGGGAAAATGTTGATGTTGCCAATGAGAACTTGCGACAAGCAAAATTAGATTCTGCGGCCGAATATCAATCATTCCGAACTCAAATGGAATTGAAACTAAAGGAAAATGACCAAAAAATTGCTGAATTAAAAGCCAAGGCTAAATCCGAAAAAAGGGACTTAGATGCAGCATATGCAGCCGATTTGGAGAACCTGGAGAAAAAGAACCGGGAGCTACAAAGCAGAGTGGTCACTTACAAAACGAGCTATGCCGATAAGTGGTCTTCATTTAAGGAATCCTTTAACCAAGAAATGGATGAAATTGGGAAGTCCATTTCCAGAATGGCGAACGATTAGCCTTTCAGCTGCCACTGTTTAGTTCCAAGATTTACATTTCGAAATTTCCACAGTACAATCCTCATCCCATGAAACCAATAATTCTCCATTTCAATTCTCCTTTATATGACAATTGGGAGTGTGTTGAAAGCGATTGCGCTAAAAACGCTATCGAAAAATCCAATTCTGTTGCTCCTCACGCAATGACCTTTATTCAAAAGTGTGCATTTGTTCTATGGAGTTTTTTTCTTATTTCTTCATCCTTTTCATTTACTCAGTTAAAAGCACAGGATGGAAGCACCTCTACTATTACCGATATTCGCGACCGTTTATGTTTTGGATTCAAAGCAGGCCTCAACTACTCCAACGTATTCGATGAACGGGGCGAAGAATTTGTAGCCGATCCAAAATTCGGAGCAGCCTTTGGTGCTTTTGCCGCGATCCCAATCGGCACTTATTTTGGCATTCAGCCCGAATTCCTGTATTCTCAGAAAGGATTTAAATCGACAGGTGCCGTCTTAGGGCAGCGTTACGAGCTAATCAGAACTACAAACTACATTGATGTTCCTCTGTTTTTCTCTTTCAAACCCGGTGAATTCATTAGTTTTCTGGCAGGGTTTCAGTATTCGTATCTTGTAAAACAAGTAGACGAAATCAAAAGCAATTCAGGAAGCACACAACAGGTTATTCAATTCGATAATTCTGATGTCCGTAAGCACCTGCTTGGCGCAGCTGGAGGTGTTGATTTTACTATGAAACACTTTGTTTTGGGTGGAAGAGTGGGGGCTGATTTCCTTCGAAATGTCGGAAGCGGAAATGCCGAAGAATCCCGCTACAAGAATTTCTGGTTTCAGGCAACCATTGCCTATCGATTTTACGCCAATTAATTCACTAAGTACGCTCTTGCTCTTGTAATCCTTCATTGAGTGGTTGCAGGAGTAAGAGTTGCTTTCAGGCATTTCCTTCAGCAAGCTAGGTGCTGTGATTTTTGTAACAATCGCTATCTGAAACATAACAAGTTCTTGAAGGATCGAATATACATTTGTTTGATACCAATCTTCCCCATGAATTTCTGCTGTTGCGATTTATTGCGGGTATTGCTGCCCATTACGTTTTATGGCTACGGAAACAGGGCATTTGAATTGACCGGCGGCATTCAATTCGACTTTATTTTCAAGCGGCCAGCTAGACTCAGATCTGGCAATTTTTTCACCCAATTAGTAAACCCATTCTAAATCCCTGCTTTATGAGATATCTCCTTTACATTGTAGCTTTAACTTTAATTGTGCTTTGGATTTTGGGGTATTTTCGTTACCACGCCGGACCTTTAATCCATTTTTTATTGATTGCTGCTATAGTTATTGTCATTGCACGCATTTTAACTGGTTCCAGAATGAATTAGAAATCTTTTAAGGTTAGCCATTCTGGACTTATCTCCAGTTTCGCTCAAATTCAATTCAAACTAAAAACGCTGCTTATGAAATTGTCCCACAATAAGCCTGACATTTTTCAGGGTTTTGCATCCTCGCACGCTCGTGAATGGCCTTATCAAGGCTTCTTAAAGAACGAATCGCTTTTCTATGATAGAATACCAAAAGAATCTATACTGATCTTTCTGTCTCTGATGGGTGTTTTGCTTTTCAGCTGCGATACATCATTAAGCTTTAATCGAAACTCAAAGAAAATGGTGGATAATACCCAGGTGTATTACCCTAACTCGGTAGAAGCTGAGCTTGAAGAATTGCAGGAATCGAAGCAGGAAGCCATCCTTTTTTTCAAGCAAAACCGGGTTTTAATTTATGCCTTACGCAATGTGCACCCCAAAATAATCGATAGAAACCAATTGTCGTTTAATTTACGGGCAAACGAACTCGAGCTTAGAAACAATAATGTCATGCTGGGTATTTTAAAATTTCAACCTACAAGCTTTGACGAACTCCACAACTTGAAGGTTGAGTATATGCAGGAACTGGAAGATGTCCATTTTGCTACTCGTGTAATGTTAATTGAGTCTAAATAATAAACAGTAGTGTTTATTGTATCATTCATCGCATATAAAAGTGTGATTGGATTTATGTTTGGCCGTTTTTCATTTTATTTTATATACATTTATTGATAATTCGGATTTGGTTTTGATGCTGATTCCATTTGATTTCTGTTCTGCTTGTCCCCTATGCCTATGAGACAATATGTGAAATACATGGTGAGTCACCGCTGCAAAATGTTGGTTAAGTTTGAACTGCGAAAGCTTCACATTCCTTTTGTATCCGTCGATTTAGGTGTTATTGAATTGAATGAGCCACTAAGTCCCGAACAACACGATTTGCTCGATATGCATCTTAAACGTTCCGGCCTGGAACTCCTGGATGATCGGAAAAATGTACTCGTGGAAAAGGTGAAATTGGTAATTATCGAAATGATTCATTATGCCGAAACTTTGCCCAAACAAAATTATTCTGATTATATCAGCGAAAAAGTGGGCTACGATTATACCTATTTATCGAATATATTTTCTGAAGTAAAAGGCATAACTATCCAACAGTTTATTATTCTCAATAAAATTGAGCGCGTAAAAGAGCTTATTCTATACGATGAACTTTCTATTTCTGAGATTGCCTATCGTTTAAACTACAGCAGTGTAGCTCATTTAAGCACACAGTTTAAAAAGGTAACCGGACTTACACCGGCTTACTTTAAATCTATGGCTAAGAAAAGAAGAATCAATTTAGAAGAATTATGAGGTTATTTTTTATACTGTGTTTTATACAAGTGATTTAGTTATTTCTGTAATTCCATTCTTATTTATTTATTAAACATTTGTATAGCGTAAAAATGAATTTACGTGAAACACCAAATATTATGGAAAAAGCTCAAAATTCATCCGCTGAGGCCTTCAAGGTTCAGGGAAACTGGGATCAACAAGTTAAAGGATTACAAACTAAATTTCCTCAACTCACCGATTCCGATTTGAAATTGGATCACGGTAAAGAAGATGAAATGCTTAAAAGAATCCAGAGTCGGTTAAGCAAAAACCGAGAAGAGGTTATTGCTCTCATTCGAACCAACCAATCGAATAAAGCTTAACTGACGCTGGATTAATGAAAAGGACAAGCGCCTAACCCTGCTTGTTCCTTTTCTTTCTTTAACCTCAATTTTTATACTGCTCAGGTATGACCGATGAACATGAATTAGCCAAGGCCAAGGTATTTATCGTTGTTGAAATCATAGAATACCAATCGAATTCCGTGGTGATTAAAACAATCCTGAAAAAAACCACCGGAAGTATTAGTGCGCTCTCTTTCGATACCGGCGAGCGCTTTTCCGAAAGTACTTCGCCTTTCGACACCTTTCTGCTTGTAATTGAAGGAAAAGCGGAGGTCATCATCGATGGCATCTCCAATATCCTCGATACAGGCCAATCTATTACCATTCCTGCATTATCCCGAAATCAGATAGTGGCGAATGAACGTTTTAAAATGATTTCCACTGTAATTAAAAGTGGTTATGAGGATATTTCCGTGTAATTCCGGCCTATTGAAAAAACTCAATGAAGTTTTTTTATGCAGTTTAACAACGACTGTTCGAGCCTCATTAAATGTAAGGTTTCTAGTGTTGTTTTACGATTCCCGTGCAGAGGACCTTTAAAAATTTAAATCATTTCGTTAGCCTGTAATACATCATCTGCTTCTTTGCCCGCGACTCGCAATATTCTTCTACAGGTTCGCCTTGTCGCCTGGCATCTGACGCATTTCTGACTTTTTCAGTAAGCCCCAATTAAGCGATTCACGAGCGCCATGAATCATTTTCCCAATGAAGCTTTTAATGCTTAATATAATTTCTTATTAACTCCGGGTAGCTATAGAGTCAATATTTATTGATAAGATTTTTAGTTTATGCAAGCCGTTTTGAATTTTTCTTTCCTCATGCTCATCGATTTATCCTATCCCTAAAGGGTTTCCTATTTTGTATTCATTGCTTCTTTTATTGAGAAATTGTCTCTAACCTCTATTCTCACAAAATGTCTTGTGTAGGGGCATTGTGCGAAGCGCATCCTTATTCAGTATTTCGTTTGAATAGGTCTCAACTGAAACACCGCATGTGTCGCGAAGTATAATTGAATAGTCTGTGGTGAGAGTAAGGCTGAAGCTCTTTCTTTGAGAGGCTTTGGGCTTTCGGGCTTGCGGGGGCCTCCAACCTCCTCCCCGAGTTCAAGATCGGAAATCTGAAAATCATCGTCAAGCGTTAAACGTTTATAAACGTTTAGTTTTCAACAGATTCGTTCATAAGTTATCTTGTTCGTTTGCAGTCTTTTTTCGAACTTTAAAGCAGGGCGGGGATACGCGTTTCCCGAAATCATTGCCTGTTCGCGAAGTGCGTAAACCAACGTTTTGCTGCACAACTGCCCAACTTCGCATCCAATGCCTACTTGGACATCTGGCCTGCCTGTAAATTTTAATCTGATTGAGATGCTGTTTTTTGTATAAACCCTTTGTAAACCAAAATTTTAAGTTTACATCAGCTGGTCAATTCATGCACAAGCTTTTCGATTGATTCTATGTGTGCTCACAGCTGTAGTGAAATGGGCTAGCATAAGGTTGATCGCGTTTTCGACTTCCTCACAATGCCCGTCTTTATGGCTTTTATCCCGATGTTGGCGGTGGATGACTCCCTATCTTTACACCAAACACAATCTCATGATGATGGTAAGCCGTTGGTTTTTATTCAGTTTAATGATGATAAGCATATGCTCCTGCAACAGCTTGAGCGAAGAGGTAGAAAAGAAGATGAACAATCTGCAAAACAAAGCCGATTCGCTCGATGCTCTGATCAACCAGGAGGTGGAGAAAGTAACCAACCTCGATTCTCTGGTGAACACCGAGCAACAAAAGGTGAAGCAGCTCGATTCACTGATACAAAAAACCGGCTCACGGGTTGATTCGCTGGCCGGTTCTAAAGTAAAGCAATTGGAGAAGTGGGTGCGCTAAGCCTCGATGCTTAGTAGTTCATTGGGTATTTCTTGTCGATCCAATCTTCGTTGATGCCCTCGATAAGGTTGAGGATTTTCACGTTTTTGTAGCCCAAGGCACTCAGTTTTTCGAGCGCGATGGGTATGTTCGGACAGTTTTCGAGTTTGCAGCAACCGCAATACACCACAATTTCACGGTTTTTAGGCACCTTTTTCATCACTTCCACCAACTTTTGGTATTTCGAGGGTGAACTCACAATGCCCACTTCAACCGCATTTTTAATGTTGCGCTCAACACCCATGTTCAAAATCAGCGGTTGAGCTGCGGCTGGTTTACTGTAAGCTTCGTTGAGCTTTGCCGGTTGCAGCAATTGCTCGGCCTTAAACGAATTGGGCTGCGCCTGCATTACCAGGCTAA